>CAYXKM010000037.1:0-8364 GCA_964465665.1 uncultured Woeseiaceae bacterium | reverse complement strand
TGCGGACGCACAGCAATCAGCACTGCCGGGCGTCCGGCAACGCGCTCTTCCCTGACAACCGACAAATCATAGTGCGCGCCAAAACGAATATCGCCACCAGGAAGGGCCGAGAACAGCGAACTCCGGTCGTCCCAGCGTTCGATCAGCACCGACTTGCGGTCCGGCAAAATGCAATGTGCTTCGTCGCCCACACGGACGATTTCGAGTCCGTTGCCTTCCTGGGTGACCAGTCGCTCGTGGACTACGCCGTCGATATTCTTGTGCACGACCTTGAGCGCTTCGGACTTGCCGTTCTGGCGGCGGATGACAGTGCCCTCGTAATCCATTTCCGACAATACCCGGGACATGCCGCGGAGCCACTCTGCCGGAGCGGAATTGTCCTCGGCACCAGTTTCCGCCGGCAACATCGAGAATACCGCGACCAGGTATCCGACGGCAGCGCATTGCGCGAAGTGCAATTTCATGAAACTCAGTCTACCCCAATGTCGTCATCGTCAGTCTTTTCTTCCGAATCCTCATCATCGGGCGGCGCAATGCTGTCGATCGCGGCTGTGACCGCAGCGCTGTTCTGCGGATCGATGCGGACCCGCTCGCCTCCCTGCAGCTCGAGCGATACCAGGCGGGTAATCATGGCATTGGCTCCGAAGTCGGCAGAGCTTGCGCTGTGTCGCAAATACATGTGTCTAAGCTCTTCGGAGAGTACATCCGACGGCGAAGCCTGGGTCATGGCAGGGTCGGTATCGTTGACCGGCGTGGCCACCTGGGTAGCAATTGCGCCGCCGTCCGGCAGTACGGCCTGGCGCAGGCCTATGACCGCGAGCACGGCAACTGAAGCCGCAAGGGCAAAACCCAGGGCTGGCCTGACAAATCGCGACGTCGGCTCCGCCAGTCCCAGCTCTGCCGGCAGTAATTCCTCGCCCAGGGCCTTCGCAATTCGTCCGCGCAATTCGCCCATGCCCGCCGGCGCCGGATCACGGCGCATGCAACGACCGATCGCCAGGTATTCGGCCACCTGTTGTCGCATGCCAAGGTCCTGGCTCAGGCGCCGCAACAGCAATTCCGCCTCGTTCTCCGGCAACTCGCCATCGATAAACGCCGAGATTTGCATTTTCAATGCATCATTCATATTTCACCTGCTGGGGCACCAGCCCCCAGAAAACGTCTGCCTGCCGGTAACCGATCCGGCACTTGTCAGTGTCCGCTAATCCACCAGGTTGCCAATCTTCTTGCTGATGGCATCCCGGGCTCTGAAAATTCGCGACCGCACCGTACCGACCGGGCACTCCATAGTCTGCGCAATTTCCTCGTAACTCATACCGTCCAGTTCACGCAAAACGATTGCGGTCCGAAGGTCATCCGGCAACGCGGCGATCGCCCGTTCTACCGCTTCGTGCAACTCGCGGCTCAGGGTAACGCCCTCGGGCGTGTCCGTATCCTTAAGCTTCGTATGCAGGTCGAACTGTTCCGGGTCCTGCAAGTCGAGTTCGACGTCCAGCGGCCTGCGCCGCTGTGCCGCCAGGTAGTTTTTTGCCGTGTTCACAGCAATCCTGTAAAGCCAGGTATAAAACGCACTGTCGCCGCGAAACCGGGGCAAGGCCCTGTAGGCCTTGAGAAAAGCCTCCTGGGTAATGTCCAATGCCTGGTCCGGATCCCGCACATACCTCATCACCAGATTGACAATCTTGTGCTGGTATTTGAGCACAAGAAGATCAAAAGCGCCTTTCTCACCTTTCTGGACCCGACGGACCAGTTGGGCGTCTGACCACTCAGTTGCCATTGAGGCAAGCCCTGCCGGTAGACCGGCACGGCCAGTCGACCCCCGGGTAGACCGGGCGTCGTGCCGAAAGTTCTGCGAAATGAACGGTATCCATGCGTTTTGGGTTTTTTGTTCTCGGTCCCGGCGGCGGGTGCCGGAAATGGTATCAGCTTCGATCAGGCCGGCCAAAACGGGCACCGTGCTGCCTTGAGGCCAACTGCAGCCAGTGCCATCGCGCACAGCGGCGAGCATCGCCCGAGAGGAGTTCGCCGAAATGCCGGCCATTCGCGAACTCGAGCCTGAGCCAGGCAATCCGCGGCAGGATAAGGCTGCCGGCGAGCAGCCGTACCGTTTCCGTTTTTCCGTGAATATCGACGGTTTCGATGCCGCCGTCGCTGCAAATACGTATCGCGGCCACGCGCCCGTACGCCCGAAATTGATCGCGCCAGTCCCGGAGGCAAAGCCACGCCCAGGCAAGTGTCAGTAGCACGAATATTCCGCCCGGCAACGGCGTCATCAGCAGGAGCACGAAGCCCGCAAGATGCAGTATCGCCGCAACAATGAGCAGAAGCAGCCGCAGCAGCCAGTCAGGCTGCAGATCGGTTGCGGATAGCGTGGACGATTTCGGCGAGTTGTGCATCTGCGGGCGACCGGGCCCCCAGCAGATAAGCAGCAAGTTCGGGATCCTGCAATTCCAGAAGTGCGCGAAAAGCGGATTTTTGCCGCTCGCCTGCTGCGGCATACGACGACTCGAACCACGCGAGCAGCAGGTGATCGAGTTCCCGGGTTCCGCGACGGCATTGCCAGCGTATGCGCGAGTCTTTCAATTTCAGAGCCATGGGTTTCAATGTCGCCTTTCGACCAGCATCTTCTTCGTTTCGGCAATGGCCCTTGCGGGATTCAATCCTTTCGGACAGGTCTGGGTGCAATTCATGATGGTATGGCAACGGTACAGGCGGAACGGGTCTTCGAGCTCGTCAAGCCGTTCCCCCGTGGCTTCATCACGACTGTCGACCAGCCAACGATAGGCGGCCAGCAATGCCGCCGGACCGAGATACCGGTCGCTGTTCCACCAGTAACTCGGACAGCCCGTGGAACAACAGGCGCAGAGTATGCAGGCCGCGGGTTCATCGATGCGTTCCTGCTCCGATTTGCTTTGCAGGCGCTCACGATCAGGCGGTGCCGGCGTTCGGGATTGCAGCCAGGGTTTGATGGACGCGTACTGCGCATAGAAATTGGTCAGGTCGGGGACCAGGTCCTTGACGACAGGCAAGTGCGGAAGCGGGTAGATTTTCACATCGCCACGCACGGCATCTGCTGCCAACGTGCACGCCAGGGTATTGCTGCCATCAATGTTCATGGCGCAGGAGCCGCAGATGCCTTCCCGGCAGGAACGCCGGAAAGTCAGCGTCGGATCGATTTCATTTTTTATTTTGATAAGCGCATCGAGCACCATGGGCCCGCAACTGTCCATGTCGACATCGTAGGTATCGACGCGCGGGTTCCCGCCGCTGTCAGGATCGTATCGATAAACGGCAAAGCGCTTTACGTTTCCGGCTCCGTCGCTGGCTGGAAAGTGTTTCCCCTTGCGGACCCTGGAATTGGGAGGCAAACGAAACTCAGCCACCGTGATTCTCCTTTGATGCAACGCGCACAGTCACTCCGTGTTACTTCTCATCACCTCAATACACCCGTGCTTTCGGTGGCACCGTGGCCACTTCGTCCGTCAGGGTCTCAAGATGCACCGGACGGTAGTCAAAAGCCACGTTGCCGTCGGAGTCGATCCACGACAGCGTATGTTTCATCCATTTTGCATCATCCCGGTCCGGATAGTCCTCGCGGGCATGCGCTCCCCTGCTCTCCAGCCGGTTCGCCGCCGACTCGATCGTGGCCGTGGCGTTGAGCAGCAGGTTTTCGAGTTCCATGGTTTCGACGAGATCCGTGTTCCAGATCAACGAGCGGTCGGTGACACGTACATCGGCAAATGAGTTGAAAGTTTTTCGCAGGAGTTGCAAGCCTTCCTGCAAGGACTCGCCGGTACGAAAAACAGCCGCATGGTTTTGCATCGTCTTCTGCATTTCAAGGCGAATTTCCGCAGTCGGACGCGAACCGTTGGCATTGCGCAAGCGGTCGATACGGTCAACGCTGTTCTGGCCGGCGCCGGCCGCCAGTGGCGCGTGACGTTGTCCGGGGGTCAGCAGCCGCGTGCAGTGTCTCGCCGCCGATCGTCCGAATACAACCAGATCCAGAAGGGAATTGGACCCGAGCCGGTTTGCGCCGTGCACCGATACGCAGGCGGCTTCACCGACCGCCATCAGGCCCGGTACCACTGCATCGGGGTCTGCGTCACGCAGTGTAACGACTTCGCCGTTGTAGTTAGCCGGGATACCGCCCATGTTGTAATGCACCGTCGGCAGTACCGGAATGGGTGCCCTGGTTACGTCCACCGAAGCGAAAATCCTGGCCGATTCCGCAATCCCGGGCAGTCTTTCTGCAATCACCTCGGGGCCGAGATGTTCAAGGTGCAGGTGGATATGATCCCGGTCGGGACCAACGCCACGCCCTTCGCGAATCTCGATGGTCATCGAACGGCTGACGACGTCCCGCGACGCGAGGTCCCTCGCGTTCGGCGCGTACCGGTCCATGAAGCGCTCACCGCCGGCATTGGTCAGGTAGCCGCCTTCGCCGCGGACGCCTTCCGTAATCAACATGCCGGCACCGTAAATACCGGTCGGATGAAACTGTACGAACTCCATGTCCTGGAGCGGCAGGCCTGCCCGCAAGACCATGGCATTGCCGTCACCGGTGCAGGTATGCGCCGAGGTGCACGAAAAATAGGCGCGCCCGTAGCCACCTGTTGCCAGTATGACCCTATGCGAGCGAAAGCGGTGCAATCGTCCGCTCGCAAGGTCGATCGCGACAACTCCCCGGCAGCAGCCGTCCTCCATGATCAGGTCGACGGCGAAGTACTCGATGAAAAACTCCGCGTCGTGTTTCAGCGATTGCTGGTAAAGCGTGTGCAGCATGGCATGCCCGGTCCGGTCCGCAGCGGCACAGGTACGCTGCGCCGTTCCTTCACCGTAATGCGTGGTCATGCCGCCAAACGGGCGCTGATAGATCCGGCCGTCCTCGGTGCGCGAAAACGGTACCCCGTAGTGCTCCAGTTCGATGACGGCATCCGGCGCTTCCTTGCACATGAATTCAATCGCGTCCTGGTCGCCGAGCCAGTCGGAGCCCTTGACCGTGTCATACATATGCCAGCGCCAGTCGTCAGGCCCCATGTTTCCGAGCGCCGCACTGATGCCGCCCTGCGCTGCCACGGTGTGGCTGCGGGTCGGGAATACCTTGGTGATGCATGCGGTGTCGAAACCGAGTTCGGCGAGTCCGAATGTCGCACGCAGACCGGCGCCGCCCGCACCGATCACGACGACGTCGTAACTGTGGTCAATGAAATCGTAGCTGCTCAAAGGGAGTTACCAAACGATATGCGCAGCACCGCGAACGCCGTCGCGATTGCAACGAAAACGTGAGCAAACCTGTTCAACAGCAACGAAATAACCTTGAGCAGCGGTCCATGTACATAGTCCTCGATGATTACCTGCACACCGAGCGACGAGTGCCATGCGAGTGTTCCACAAAAAAGCAGCAACATGACGCTATTCCAGGGATTGCTTATCCAGCCCCGGACCTGATCCTCATCGAAACCGGCGATCGCAGCCAACGCCAGCAGAAACCAGATACCGAGTAGCACCAGCCCGGCAGCGGATATCCGCTGCGCCCACCAATGGCTCGTACCGTCCTTTGCAGTACCCAAGCCGAGCACGCGTCCGAGTGGCGATCGCAAACTCATACCATTGGTCCCCGGTTTCCTAGAATGTCAGCCAGTACCCGAGCGTCAGGATGACAGTCAGCACGATAACCACCCATGCAGACGCGTTTGCCTGACGCTTTTCGAATCCGTAACCCGCGTCCCAGAACAAATGCCGGACGCCATTCGTGAGGTGAAAGAAAAACGCAAAGCTCCAGGCAGCAAGCAATGCCCTGCCGGGAAGACTGTCCATGGTCGCGATGAAGCGGCTGTAGACATCCGCACCCGATGCAGCAGCGATCAGCCATGCAGCGAACACCATGAGGCCCGCAGTCAGGGCCATCCCACTCAAACGGTGCAGGATGGACAGGGTCATCGTGAGCGGCCAGCGATAGACGGACAAGTGCGGCGAAAGAGGTCGTGTCGGATCAGTCATTTGAAGTTTTCACAGGCGACGCTGGTCGGGCTAGAAATCGATGCATCGGCCGGCCTTTTCCCAGTCGCCGTATCTCGTAGGATCCGGACCCTGTCGCCCGCCGATTTCCTTTTGTTTGCCACTGACCGTATGCTCCGACTCCGGCCTGTCGCAAGCCTCGGGCGGCGAATTTTCGGCGTCGTTCCGACTTTGCAACGGCGGTTCAATGTTTTTGGTTTCTGGCACAGGCGCAGTATGCCAGACAGACTGTCGTCGTGCCGAGCGCCTGACGCAGGATAGTTCGACTGATTTCTGCCTTGAGGTTGAGCGTTGTACAAGGTCATTATTGTCAGTGGTGTCGATGCAGCGATTTTTCTGCAAGGTCAGCTGACCCAGGACATCGGCCGGGCAAGGGATGAGAAGTGTCTGCCCGCAGCGTGGTGCAATGCCCAGGGGCGCGTGGTCATGACCCTTAAAATCCTGGCCATGGCCGATGCATTCGGACTGGTCGTGCCAGAGAGCATCGCGGCAACAGCAATGGCACGCCTTGGCATGTACCGGCTGCGCTCAAAAGTCGCTTTCGACCTGGCCGGGAACGGTTGGGAGGTTTTCGCCGCCTCGACCGAGGCACTCCGCGCAGTGCAATTGCCGGCGAATACCTGGACCACAGACCTGCCCGCGAGCACACCGGTCACCGAGATCGTTGCAAGAACCGATGCTCTGCGGCAATCGGCGCTTGCGACTGTTCAACGCTACGATCCGGCAGCGTGGCGCAGCGCTAGAATCGAGGCGGGTCGGGTCGATATTTCCACGGACAATACGGCACTGTATACACCGCACATGCTGAACCTCGACCGTACCGGTGCCGTCAGTTTCACGAAAGGCTGTTACACCGGTCAGGAGATCGTTGCCCGTACCGAGAACCTCGGCCGTAGCAAACGTCGCACATTCCGCTATGTCTGCGAGGCGAAGGACATGGTCGCTGGAGTATCCGTGCACGATGGCGCTATGGAAGCCGGCGTCTTAGTCAACATCAGTGCCCATGATCTGCTGGCAGTCGTGTCCGTCGCGGCTGCCGGCAAGCCGCTCCTGATCCGCGGCAGCGCAGCCATCCCGCAACCGCTGCCCTATCAAATCGCGTAGTTCCTCCGACGGACGCACGACGCTGACAACGGCGACGTGGCGGTCTGCCCTTCGAGCGAGTTTGGCTTTTCGAGTGAGAAGGGCAGACCGTCACGGTGCCGTCGCCGAAATGAGTCAATTAACAGCAGAACGCCGGCCTAGTCGAATACCTCGGGTCGCATGTGCGGAAACAACAGTACATCGCGAATCGAGGGCGTATCGGTGAACAGCATAACCAGCCTGTCGATGCCAAGGCCGAGTCCGGCCGTCGGTGGCATGCCGTATTCCAGCGCGCGTATGTAATCGGCATCGTACGCCATTGCTTCGACGTCGCCAGCCTTGCGACTGGCGGCCTGCGCACGGAACCGCT
The DNA here is from genome assembly GCA_964465665.1 of uncultured Woeseiaceae bacterium. Taxonomy (GTDB): domain Bacteria; phylum Pseudomonadota; class Gammaproteobacteria; order Steroidobacterales; family Woeseiaceae; genus JAKEGN01. The sequence continues at coordinate 893 of CAYXKM010000037.1, read as the reverse complement.
CGGCCTGGTCCTCAGGATCGTTCAGCTCGGAGAAACCATTCGCCAGTTCCCGGCCGGATACAAAAAACTCGAAGCGATCGGTGACGAAATCGTCATCGTCATTCTTGCGCGACAGCGGCGACACCTCGGTCGGGTACGAGGTGATGAATGTGGGCTGGCGCAAAGCGGCCTCGCAGGTCTTCTCGAAGATCTCTATCTGCAGCTTGCCGCTGCCGAAGGAATCTTCGGTCCTGATGCCGAGCCCGGTTGCGATTTGCAGCAGGTAATTCCGGTCCCTGAGCTTCGCCGGGTCGATATCCGGATTGTGCTTCAAAATAGCCTGCTCGACGGACATGCGCGTGAAAGGTCCGGCGAAATCGTACTGCTCGCCCTGGTAGCTTACGACCGTACGGCCGAGTATGGCTTGCGCCATACCCTTGAGCATCGCCTCGACCATCTCGATCAGGTCTTCGTAATCGGCGTAAGCCCGATACAGTTCCAGCATGGTGAACTCGGGGTTGTGTTGTGTCGATACACCTTCGTTTCGGAAATTCCGGTTGATTTCATAAACGCGTTCGAAGCCCCCTACCACCAGGCGCTTCAAATACAGTTCCGGCGCGATGCGCAGATACAGGGTCATGTCGAGTGCGTTGTGATGGGTAGTGAACGGCCTCGCCATCGCCCCGCCGGGCAATGGCTGCATCATAGGCGTTTCGACTTCAAGGTAATCCTGGGAGTCCATAAATGCACGCAAATAGGAAATGATTCGCGAACGGGTCCGAAACACCTCGCGGCTCCCGCCGTTCATGATCAGATCGACGTAACGCTGCCGGTAGCGTGTCTCCTGATCGGCAAGGCCGTGAAACTTTTCCGGCAGCGGGCGCAGTGACTTGGCCAGCATGCGAAGTTCCTGC
>CAYXKM010000036.1:0-8332 GCA_964465665.1 uncultured Woeseiaceae bacterium | reverse complement strand
ATCGTGGATCCCACCGACAAGACCGTGGATGCCCTGATGAAGCTGGAGCTGCCGGCTGGCGTCGATGTGCAGATCAAGTTGAACTGAAGAAAAAGGGCCCGTTCAGGCCATTTTTGGCTTGAACTGGGGCTTTTCCGCCGTATAATGGCGGGCTCGCAGAATCTGGCCGGTCGGGAGTCGGCCAGGATCTTGAAAGGCGTAACGGGGCTGGATTGGCCCGCAACGCTCAAATGTTAGGTACACCCAAAACCCAAGGCGTGTACTCGGCAAATCCCGGAAAGCCGGTCAACGTGCCGGATCAGGGTCAGCTTCAAGCGGTGGAACATAAGTGACTTGTTTCGCTGGATGGCTGGCCCTTTCGCGTGTCTGAAGGGCAGGCGGAAGCGGTACGAGCGAAGTCACGAATGTCCTGTAGGAGCCTGCATCGCAGGCGACAGCGGAGCCAAAGATACAAACAGCACCGGCCAACCGAAGTCGGTGCGTAGCAACGAACAGATACAACGAAACCGTTTTGGATTGACGTCGGCCAATCGCAGTCGGCGCGAGGTTTATGAGATGACAATGGGTCTTGTTGGCCGCAAGTGCGGCATGACGCGTGTCTTCACGGAAGAGGGTGATTCCATCCCCGTTACCGTGATCGAGGCACAACCAAACCGCGTAACCCAGGTTAAGACCGTGGAGAACGACGGCTATCGTGCGCTGCAGGTAACTGCCGGCAGCAGGAAGTCGTCCCACGTATCCAAACCGCGGGCCGGCCATTTTGCTGCGGCCAAGGTCGATGCCGGTGATCTGACCATGGAGTTTCGCCTCGATGAGCGGGACCAGGGCGAATTCGCTCCCGGCTCGGAGATCCGCGTTGACCAGTTCCAGGTCGGCCAGCTCGTCGATGTGATCGGCACGTCGATCGGCAAGGGCTACGCAGGAACTATCAAGCGGCACAATTTCGCTGCGCAGGACGCGACCCACGGCAACTCGCTCTCGCACCGCGCGCCGGGCTCGATCGGTCAGAACCAGTCACCGGGTCGCGTGTGGAAGGGCAAGAAAATGTCCGGTCACATGGGCAACGTTCGGCGTACCGTGCAGAACCTCGAAGTCGTACGTATCGACGCGGACAAGAACCTGATCCTCGTGAAAGGCGCGGTTCCGGGACACAGCGGCGGCGCCGTCTACGTCCGCCCGGCGGTCAAATCGAGGAATGCGTCGTGAAGCTGAAGATGCAGGGCAGCGGCACCGTCGATGTCGCAGAAGCAACGTTCGGCGCGGAATTCAATGCGCCGCTGGTTCACCAGGTTGTGACCGCTTTTCTGGCAGGTGGCCGGGCCGGCACCAAAGCACAGAAGAACCGTGCGGCAGTCCGAGGCGGCGGTACCAAGCCCTGGAACCAGAAGGGTACAGGCCGTGCGCGTGCCGGCACGATCCGAAGTCCGATCTGGGTCGGTGGCGGCCGTACGTTTGCTGCCAGCCCGCGTGATTTCTCGCAGAAAGTGAACAAAAAGATGTACCGGGCCGCGCTGCGATCTGTTTTCTCCGAGCTGGTGCGGCAGGATCGCCTTGTTGTTACCGAGTCGATCAAGATGCAGGCGCCAAAGACGAAAGAGCTTGCGACGATGCTGAAAAAACTCGATCTGAGCAACGTTCTGATCGTGAACGAAGCGTTCGACGAGAAGATATTTCTGTCGGCGCGCAACTTGCCGAATGTCGGCATTTGCGATGCTTCGTCCATAGATCCTGTCGTGCTGATGCGTTTCGAAAAGGTTTTGATCTCGCTGCCGGCGCTGAAGCTGATCGAGGAGCGGTTGTCATGAGCGCAAGTGTCCACCAGGAAAAACTCATGACGGTGATTTACGGGCCGCACCTCTCCGAGAAAGCACACGAAGCAGCGACCGGCAATCAGATCGTGTTCAAGGTCCGAACGGATGCGACCAAGAAAGACATCCGTCAGGCTGTCGAGCTGATGTTTGAAGTAAAGGTCGAGGACGTTACGGTCGTGAACTATGCCGGCAAGATGAAGCGGCATGGCGCGACCCGCGGGCGCCGCGCTGCGTGGAAGAAAGCATACGTGCGACTAGCCGAAGGCAGTCATATCGACTTCCTGGGCGGTGAATAGGTTAAAGGGTCAGAATCATGCCACTGCAAAAATCCAAACCGACCTCGCCTGGGCGTCGCTTCCAGGTTGCCGTCAAGACGCCGGGCCTGCACAAGGGCAAACCGCACAGCAAGCTGGTCTCGACCAAGAAACGTACCGGTGGTCGCAACCACAACGGTCGCATTACGGTTCGTCATCAGGGCGGCGGCCACAAGAAACGTTATCGCGACATCGATTTCAAGCGCGACAAGGATGGTATTGCCGGTGTCGTGGAGCGGCTCGAGTACGACCCGAACCGCAGCGCGCACATTGCATTGATCAAATATGCCGACGGCGAGCGCCGATACATTCTCGCGGCCAAGGGCCTCGAGGCCGGCACTCCGGTATTGAGCGGCGAAGATGCGCCGATCAAGCCGGGAAGCGCATTGTCACTGCGCAGCATCCCGGTCGGCACGACGGTGCACAACATAGAAATGAAACCCGGCAAGGGCGGCCAGTTGATTCGTTCCGCGGGCGGCGGTGCGCAACTGGCAGCGCGCGAGGGCGCTTATGCAACCATTCGCCTGCGTTCCGGCGAGATGCGTCGCGTACATGTCGATTGCCGCGCAACGATCGGCGAAGTCGGGCATGGCGAACACAACCTGCGCAAGTACGGCAAAGCCGGCGTCATGCGCTGGCGTGGTATCCGGCCGACAGTGCGCGGTGTGGCGATGAACCCTGTCGACCATCCGCACGGCGGCGGTGAAGGCAGAACCTCGGGTGGCCGACATCCGGTCAGCCCATGGGGTACGCCGACCAAGGGCAAGAAGACACGCCGCAACAAGCGCACGGACGGCATGATCGTTCGTCGCAGGAAGAAGAAGTAGCAGCGCGGCTATTTCCCGACATCGGCGCACTCTTAGCGCACAGAAGTTGGGTTAACCGCAAAGACAGTATGAATAGGAGTTGGTAGAGGTGCCACGTTCAGTTAGAAAAGGTCCGTTTATCGACACGCATCTGGCAAAGAAAGTGTCAGAAGCGGCAGCGAAGAACGATCGTCGGCCGATCAAGACCTGGTCGCGCCGATCCATGGTGTTGCCCGACATGGTCGGACTGACGATTGCCGTGCATAACGGACGCCAGCACGTGCCGGTTCTGATCTCGGAAAACATGGTTGGACACAAGCTGGGTGAATTTGCGGCGACGCGGACGTTCAGAGGTCACTCCGGTGACCGGAAGACGGCGAAAGTCGCCGAGTAAGGAGCAGGATTCATGAAGGTTGCAGCAATACTTCGGTATGCCCGAATTTCTCCGCAGAAATGCCGGCTGGTTGCCGACGAGATTCGCGGCAAGAGCGTTGACCAGGCGTTGAAGACGCTGTCTTTTACGCAGAAAAAGAGTGCGCACATCGTCAAAAAGGTTCTCGAATCCGCTATTGCCAATGCCGAGCACAACCACGGCGCCGACATCGACACGCTCAAGGTCTCGACCATTGAAGTGGACGAGGCGCCGATGTTCCGGCGCTACATGGCAAGAGCCAAGGGACGCGGTGCACGAATTCTCAAACGGAACAGCCACATAACGATTCGCGTCGGCGACGAGTAAAGAGACAGATAATGGGACAGAAAGTACATCCAACAGGCATTCGTCTTGGCATCGTCAAGGACTGGTCGTCCCGATGGTATGCGGATTCGAAGATGTTCCCGAAATACGTTCACATGGACCATGTGCTTCGGGAATACATCAAGGAAAAGCTGAAGGAAGCGTCGGTCAGCCGCATAACGATTGAGCGACAGGCAAAGAAAGCCAATATCACGATATTTACGGCACGGCCCGGTATCGTGATCGGCAAGAAAGGCGAGGACATCGAAAAGCTCCGCGCGGATGTCGCGAAGATGATCGGCATGACCGTCAATGACGTCCGCATCAACATTTCGGAAGTCCGAAAGCCCGAACTGGATGCGCAGCTGGTGGCAGAAGGAATAGCGCAGCAGCTCGAGCGTCGCGTCATGTTTCGTCGCGCAATGAAACGGGCGGTAACAAACACGATGCGCGTCGGCGCCGAGGGCATCAAGGTGAAAGTCGGCGGCCGGCTGAACGGCGCCGAAATCGCACGTTCGGAGTGGTATCGGGAAGGCCGCGTGCCGCTGCACACCTTTCGTGCGGACATCGACTACGGATTCTCCGAAGCACGAACGACGTACGGTGTTATCGGGGTAAAGGTCTGGATCTTCAAGGGCGAAGTCTTCGACAAGCAGGATCTCGCGTCGGCGGAATTGCAGGAAGCCGCGGCTGCGGGCGGACGCTAACAGGAAAGCAGGCACATGTTACAACCAAAACGTACAAAGTTTCGTAAACAGTTCAAGGGACGCAACCGTGGCCTGGCGCAGCGCGGCAGTTCGGTGTCATTCGGTCAATACGGACTGAAGGCAACGGAACGCGGTCGCCTGACTGCGCGCCAGATCGAAGCAGCACGTCGTGCCATGACGAGGTACGTCAAGCGTGGCGGCAAGATCTGGATTCGTGTGTTCCCGGACAAGCCGATAACGAAGAAACCGCTTGAAGTTCGGCAAGGCAAGGGCAAGGGTAACGTCGAGTACTGGGTTTGCCAGATTCAGCCGGGCCGCGTGCTGTACGAAATGGAAGGCGTTACAGAAGAAATTGCTCGCGAAGCATTTCGTCTGGCTGCGGCAAAACTGCCGTTTCCGACGACGTTTGTGACACGACAGGTGATGTGATGAACGCCAGTGAGCTGAGAACAAAAACGCAGGATGAATTGAATACCGAGCTGCTGAACCTGCGCCGGGAACAATTCAATATGCGCATGCAGCAGGCAACCGGCCAGCTGAATCGTCCGCATGAGTATTCGCGCGTGAGAAAGGATATTGCACGCCTCAAGACCATCATGAATGAGCTTGGGCGAAAAGGTGAAGGCAAATGAGCGAAGACACAAAGGTCGCCGGCGCGAAATCGAAGCGCACGCTGGTAGGTCGGGTCGTCAGCAACAAGATGGACAAGACCGTATCGGTATCGATCGAACGCCTGATCAAGCACCCGGCGTACGGCAAGTACATTCGCCGCAGCAACAAGATGATGGCGCATGACGAAAAGAACGATTGCAACATGGGTGATCTCGTTGCGATAAGCGAGTGCCGGCCGATTTCCAGGAACAAGGCATGGCAGGTAGTGGAAATTCTGGAGCGGGCGCCGGAGCAGCAGTAACAAGTTGCCTCGAGACGACCGCCAATTAAGCTCTTGACTGACGGATAACAGCCATGATTCAGATGCAGACAGTACTTGATGCGGCCGATAACTCGGGCGCAAGACGCATACAGTGCATCAAGGTGCTCGGTGGATCGAAGCGTCGTTACGCCGGTGTGGGTGACGTCATCAAAGTGAGCATCAAGGACGCGATCCCGCGTGGCAAGGTGAAGAAGGGTGAGGTGTACAACGCTGTAGTCGTGCGAACGCGTAAAGGCGTACGCCGCAAGGACGGATCGCTGATTCGATTCGACGGAAATGCGGCCGTATTGCTCAATGCCAAGCTCGAGCCCATCGGCACGCGCATTTTCGGGCCGGTGACGAGAGAGCTCCGAACCAACCAGTTTATGAAGATTATTTCCCTGGCGCCGGAAGTCCTTTAGGACCTCGCCAGGAACGGAAATTGAAATGAACAAGATCAGGAAAGGCGACGAAGTCATCGTAACGACGGGCAGGGACAAAGGCCGTCGCGGCACGGTATTACGTTTGCTCGAGAACGGGCGATTGCTCGTCGAAGGCATCAATGTGTCGAAGAAGCATCAGAAAGCCAACCCGAATATGGGCGTGCAGGGCGGGATCGTCGACAAGGAAATGCCGATCGCGGTGTCGAATGTGCTTCTGTTCAACCCGAAAACCAAGAAGGGTGACCGGGTCGGAATTCGTATTTCCGACAAGGGCAAGGACGGCAAGACCAAAAAGGTGCGGATCTTCAAATCCAGCGGCGAGACTGTCGATATCTGATTTGACTTTGTATAGGAGCTCGCATCGCGAGCAACTGTGAGGCCCGGGCAACCGGGGATGGAAAATGGCAAGATTACATAAACAATTTCACGACGAACTGCACGGGCAGATCCAGAAAAAGCTGGGCATGAAGAACCCGATGCGGGTGCCGCGCATAACCAAGATCACGCTGAACATGGGCGTAGGCGAGGCCGTGGCCGACAAAAAAGTGCTGGACAGCGCTATTGCCGACATGGAGAAGATCAGCGGCCAGAAAGCGGTGCGCACGCTGGCCCGTAAGTCGGTTGCAGGTTTCAAGATTCGCGACGGCTATCCGATCGGTTGCAAAGTGACTCTGCGACGCGCGCGCATGTACGAGTTTCTGGACCGGCTGGTGAACATTGCAATCCCCCGAATTCGCGACTTTCGTGGGCTGAACCCGAAATCCTTCGATCGTCAGGGCAATTACAGTCTCGGCGTCCAGGAACAGATTATTTTTCCGGAAATCAATTACGACCAGATCGATGCGATTCGCGGACTGGACATTACGATTTCCACGACGGCACGCAATGCCGAAGAGGGTCGGGCGCTACTCGAAGCGTTCAACTTTCCGTTCAAGAAATAGTTTTGTGTATAACAACCACAGTTTTTGATTCTGCATAATTAAAGAGTAACTCCGGATATGGCCAAAACATCGGTATTGATGCGCCAGGCAAAGCGCGAAAAGCTGCAGAAGCGCTTCGCGAAGAAGCGCGCTGCGCTCAAAGCAGTCGTGCGCGACCTGAATTCGACTGACGAACAGAAGTCGACCGCGCAGGCGAAACTCAATGCGATGCCGCGCGATTCGAGCAAGTCACGCCAGCGAAATCGATGCGCGATTACCGGCCGCCCGCACGGTGTTTACCGGAAGTTTGGGTTGGGCCGTAACAAACTTCGCGAAGCCGCGATGCGCGGTGAAATCCCCGGGCTGACCAAGGCCAGTTGGTAAGCGTCCGTTTAACAGAGACAACGAATATGAGTATGACCGATCCGATTTCCGACATGCTGACCCGCATCCGTAACGGCCAGAAAGCACGCAAGGTGAGTGTGACCATGCCCTCGTCGAGCGCGAAGCTGGCAGTCGCGCGCGTGTTGAAGGACGAAGGCTATGTCACGGATTTCACCGAAGCCAGTGAAGGTGCGAAGTCCGAACTCACGATCGAGCTGAAGTACTTCGAGGGCAAGGCCGTTATCGAGCACGTCAAGCGCGTAAGTAAACCGGGTCTGCGCATCTATCGTGCCAAGGACGACCTGCCGAAAGTCCTCGGCGGCCTCGGGGTAGCGATTGTATCGACGTCGGCCGGCGTCATGAGTGATCGGCAGGCACGGGAAAAAGGTATTGGCGGCGAGGTGCTGTGCATCATTTCCTGATGCCTCAGGCTTGCGCGGTTTAAAAGAGATACGACTATGTCCAGAGTTGCAAAATACCCTGTTGAGATTCCGAAAGGCGTGGAATTCAGCCGAAACGGATCGACGGTCACCATGAAAGGCAGCAAGGGGTCGCTGTCGCTGGTACTGAATTCCGAAATCGAATTGTCGCATGAAGGCAATAAACTGATGGTCACGCGGCGTTCGCACTCGCAGTTTGCCGGCGCAATGTCCGGCACGACCCGGGCGTTGCTCGCGAACATGGTCAAAGGTGTCATGCAGGGTTTCGAGAAGAAACTGGAGCTGGTCGGCGTCGGCTATCGTGCGCAGGCGCAGGGCAACAAGCTGAACCTGACGCTCGGTTTCTCGCACCCGCTGGTTTATGAACTGCCGAAGGGCATTACGGTCGAGACACCGAGCCAGACGGAGATCGTCATTCGCGGAGCGGATAAGCAGGCCGTTGGCCAGGCGGCCGCGGAGATTCGACGGTACCGCAAGCCGGAGCCTTACAAAGGCAAGGGCGTGCGCTACGCCGATGAGCACGTAGTGATCAAGGAAGCGAAGAAGAAATAAGCGCTGGTGGCTTGGGCCGCCGGTCTTAACTGAACGAGAAACGTATGAAACTGGACAAGAAGCAAAATCGACTGCGTCGTGCGGCCAAGGGCCGGGCGAAGATTCGCGAGCTGGGCGCCACCCGTTTGAGCGTGCACCGCACGCCGCGGCACATCTATGCACAGATTATCGCCGGCGACGGCGGCACGGTGCTGGCGGCAGCATCGACGCTCGAGGCCGACGTGCGGAAAAACACCAAGCGCACGGGCAATACGGCTGCCGCCGCGATCGTCGGTGCGCGAATTGCGGAGAAAGCAAAAGCGGCCG
>CAYXKM010000035.1:0-2973 GCA_964465665.1 uncultured Woeseiaceae bacterium | reverse complement strand
CCGATCCCGGTCATTGCTGCAAAGGCAGTCGCGTCCTTCAGCGAGTGCTGCAGGGATCGTTCCGTAACCGGGTCGTTCGAAAAGGCGGGCATTGCGACAGCAGGCTTGGTCAAAACGGGGCGCCAATGATCAGGGATGGGCCTCCGCAATTCCATCGGTTGCGCCACACTTTCGTTGGTCTAGCTCTCCCGCAGGTAACCCCAGGAATGCAGCTTGTCGTGATCCTCGAACCAGCGGTCGCCAATGTCCTTGCGGTAGTACATGTTGGGTATCAGGATGTTTTTCACGCGCTGGTAGGCTTGCGCTTGCGCCTGTTTCACTGATATGCCCATGCCGGTAACGATCAGCACCACCCCGCTGTGTCCGGTGATGAGCCACTCGCCCTTGACCAGTTTGACATCCTCGATGTGGATGCCGTCGTAGTTCGGCTTGCGGAATATGACCACCCGGTCCTTGGAATTGGCTTCGAAAGTTTTCGGGTCGTTGTAGGGGAACGGCGGCACAACCACGCGCAGTCCGATCTGAAAGCCGCGCTTGGTTTTGAAATCCTTCAATGAACCGTCCGCCATTCCGAGCAGGAATTCGGCGACCGGCATTGATAGCCCGTCCGCCTGAATGCTGATGCTCGGGTAACCAAAGCGCGCCGTAAACTCCAGCGGGTAAATGCCCTGTCCGTTGACTATGCAATTGACATCGATATAGCCGACATAGTGCTCTTCCACGAGGCGGTCGCGCAGCTTCGCCAGCGTCGCCGCAAACAGTTTGTTGGGCTCGCTCCAGTACATGCAGGTGCCCATCTCGCCCGTAGCAGGCCCGATGTCGCCCGGGAAAAGCAGCTTGTGCTCGAAATTGACGTTGATCGGCAGCATGAAGTCGCTGCCATTGAAAAAAGCACCGACCGCGACTTCTACGCCGCGTACGCGGCGCTGCAACTGGAACACTTTTATGGTGTCCGAGTACACCGCTTTGTAGGACTGCAGCACGTGAATCACATCCATGCCGTCGTCTTCCTGTCCGACGAACAGCAGGCGCTTGATGTTCTGTGCTTCACCGCTGGGTTTGATCACGTACGGTGCCGGGTTCTTGCCGACGTAAGCGATTGCGGAATCGAAATCGCTGAACTCCTGAAAGGGAATGATCGATACGCCGTGGCGTTTGAGTTCCTGCTGGCCGAAAGTCCGGTCGTCCTCCAGCCTGTCGGTGTATGGAGTTCCGCCGACGACATTCTTGCCTTCGTCCCGGAGTTTCTTCGCTTTCTCGCCCTGGCCGAGGACGTCGTCGAACACGATGACGTCGGCCCAGTCGACGTGCGACTCCCAGTCGTTGACTTTGGGCACGAATCCATCGCCGATCGACTTCTCTGTTTCGTTCTCGATGAAATACCGGACTTTGTGCCCTTCCTTGACCACCTGCCAGGCGATGTCGCTGATCAGCGCGTCGATCGAAACGAAGAGAAACTTCTTGCTCTGGTTTGCCAGGTTCGCTCTCCACGCAGGTCTCGCCTGCCGACTTCCCGGGAGCAACCATAGCAGTTTTTGCTCGCGTTCTGAAAAGCGGCCGGCACCGCAGGTGCGAATCCCGCATGAATTGCCGATAATTGGCCGCAACGTGCATACATTTGGCCGTTTGCCGGTCAAACTGCCAGGCTCCGTCGATCGGGTGGTCACTTGAAGGCGCCAACATCAGGTTCGGTGATACTTCTTCTCGCGATAGTCCTGCTCTCGGGAGTGGCCGGGGCTTACGAGATTCGTACGCTGGAGACGAGCCGGGCCGACAAGCGCTTTTCAATCGTGATGACCGCTGTCATCAATCTGCCAATCGACGAGGTGCGCAAACGGCTGACGGATTTCAATCAGCTCACGCAGTTGTCGCCGTACGTCGAGGAGAGCCGCCAGCTGGATCCGGACGAGGCCGGGGACATCATCGTATATACGCGCATTCGCGCCTGCGTGATGTTCATCTGCAAGACAGTGCGAATATTCGAAGCGATTACTTACCCGGAAAAGAACCGGATCGTTGCGACCGTCATTCCCGCAAGAAGCGAACTTGCGTACGGGCAGTCGAGCTGGACGCTAAGTCCGCAGGGCAACAGCACCTTGCTGGTCTACGAATCGCAAATGGAGCCCGGGTTCGACATGTTCCCGCTGATCGGGCCGGCTGCAGCCCGCTACAGCCTGAGAAAACAGGCAAAGAAGTTCCTCGAGGGGCTGGAGGATCACCGATAGAAAAAAGGCACCTTTTTCCAAGGCGGGGGTGAAACCTTGAAATTCTACGGCGCCCAGCTGAATGAAATACTGAATGTCTGACCCGGCTCCTCTTCGAAAACCGTGACGCCGCCGCGCTCGATCGTGGTCGATTCATCGAGAATATTCTGTGCTTTCAATTTGAATGTCATCGACTCGGTCGGATACCAGAAATACGTGAAATCCAGTGAATGGAACGGCTGCTCGTAAGAATCCGGGGCGCCGTTACGGCCGGCCGTGTAAAGGCGTTCGCCAAAAACGTTGTAGATGAGGGACGCCGTATGCCTGGCTTCAGGTGAATCGAAGCCCAGCATGATGTTGCCGACGTACTCCGAAGCACCGCTCAATGGCCGTACCGCGTTGGTCGGTGCGTCCGCGAAACACGGGTTCGCCGAATCATTGATGTCACAACGCAATTCCGAGTCCTGAACGGTGATGTTGCCCTGTACGAAGAGCGTCTCGAAGACACCGCCCAGGAATCCGAGCTCCTTCAGTCCCTCCAGCTCGAAGCCCTTCACCTCGGCATAGGTTGCGTTGCGAATCTCGCGCGCGACCGTGGTATCGCTTGCCGCGGATTCGAAGAACTCGATGGGGCCGTCGATCTCCTTCAGGAAATATGTAATCGTGAAATTGTCGCCATTGCCGAAGAACCATTCCGCGCGAAGGTCATAGTTCGTTACTTCCGCCGGTTCGACGCCGGGGTTGCCGCGCGTCAGGTCGTCGGTGACCG
>CAYXKM010000034.1:0-3773 GCA_964465665.1 uncultured Woeseiaceae bacterium | reverse complement strand
ATGTTGACATTGGCGATGCCGCAATCCGAGCCGGCATGCGACAGAAAATACTCCGCATGCTGCAACCTGTCGGTAAATATCGCCGACGACAAACCCTGGACAACGCCGTTTTGCAATTCGATGGCATCATCGAGGGTCTTGGACGGAATCAGGTAAAGGATCGGGCCAAAGGTCTCGGACTGGACGATGTCGAAGTCATTGCGCGCAAGCGCAATTGCGGGTGTGACAAAGCAGCCGGCACGGTCAACGCGTTGGCCGCCGCAGAGCAATTCGCCACCGGCAGCCTGCAGGGATTTTATCGCTTGTTGGAAACGCTGCACAGCAGCCTCGTCGATCAATGGCCCCATCAACGTGTCCTTATCCAGCGGATCGCCAATCCGCACCTGTGCGTAAGCCTTGACCAGCCGCGACTGCAGTTCCGCGATGCGGGATTCGTGGACGATGACGCGGCGCGTCGATGTGCAGCGTTGTCCCGCGGTGCCGACGGAACCGAAAACGATGCCTGGTACGGCGATTTCGAGGTTGGCAAATTCGTCCACGATAATGGCATTGTTGCCGCCGAGTTCCAGCAGGCAGCGTCCCAGGCGCGCTGCCACTCGCTCCCCGACCCGGCGGCCGACTGCCGTAGAGCCTGTGAAGGACACGAGGTCAATACGCCTGTCATCGACAAATTTCTGCGCCAGCTTGTTTCCGCTATCGTTGAACAGGAAGAAAATCTCCGGAAGGCCGCTGCCGGCCAGTGCTTCATTGCAGATTTTCTGCACGGCGACGCCGCACAACGGTGTTTTCGGCGACGGCTTCCAGATATTCACGTTACCGCAAATCGCAGCGATGAACGCATTCCACGACCAGACGGCAACTGGGAAGTTGAATGCCGAGATGGTGCCAACCACTCCGAGCGGATGCCACTGCTCGTACATGCGGTGCTTCGGCCGCTCAGAATGCATCGAATTCCCGTAGAGCATCCGTGACTGGCCGACGGCGAAATCTGCGATGTCGATCATCTCCTGGACTTCGCCGTTGCCTTCCGCCTTGATTTTTCCCATTTCCAGCGTTACCAGGCTGCCGAGTGCGTCCTTGTTATCACGCAACGCGTTGCCGACACGCCGGATTGCGTCACCGCGTACCGGTGCCGGCACCAGTCGCCAGTGCAGGAACGCTTCGCGCGCCGCGGACACGATCTTTTCGTACTCGGCCTCCGTCGTCGCGCGCACAGCCGCGATCACATCCCCGCTCGCGGGATTGAGGGACTCGATGACCGGTGCCGAGGCGGATTCGAGTTCTGTCGCGCCCATCCAGCTTCCTGCATTGACCGACTGCAATCCCAGTTTTGCCAGTACCGAGCTCATTTCCTTTTCCTCCGCGCATCGCGCTGGTGTCCGGCCTCGCCACTTGCCACCAGTTCCGATGACACGATGTTGCTGCCACCGTGCTCATAGTACTGGCCGAACCGGTTGTCGAGTATGTCCTTCAGGCTGAACTGCTCCTGGGCGATGAATCCGCTGCGCTTCGCCGCGCTGGTAAGGATGAGATCGACAACGCTGCAGACCCCGGCCGCAGTCGTGATCTGGATGGCCGACCAGAGCCGGCCGGCCACGACTTCGGGATAAATCTTGTTCACGTAGTTTTCTTCACGGAATTCGCCATCCTGCATGCCCGTGACGGCAGCATAGATGATGACAACATCCTGCAGTGTTTGCGGCACGGCGTTCTCGAGTATCCTCTTGAAGGTCGCGCGATCATCATTCAGTTTCAATCCGTTCATCAACAGGCGCATTTGTTCGCAATGCCCTGGATAACGAATGGTTTTGTAATTCATCGAACGGACTTTGCCCCGATAAGTTTCGCCCAACGACCCCAGTCCGCCGGATGTGTTGAATGCTTCGTAACGGGTACCGTCGATCTCGATTTCCTCGAGTCCTTCGAGAGGAAGCACATCGACTTCCTTGCCGTTGCGTACACTCTGGCACATGTTTCCGTATTCGTTGATCAGCCCGTCGGTCGACCACGTCAGTGAGTACTTCAGTACGTTGTTCGGGTGCTGCGGAAGCGCTCCGACACGCAGCTTGACGGACCGTACTTCATCGAAGTGCTTCATGAGTTCGTTCGCAGCGATGCTGATGAAACCCGGCGCAAGGCCGCACTGCGGAACGAAAACCGTGTCGGCACCGGCCGCAAGATTACGCACAGCGGCAGTAACGGCGACGTCTTCCGTCAGGTCGAAGTAATGCAGCCTCGCGGCCCGAGCCACGCTGGCAACCTGCGGATTGCAGAAGTACGGCAGGCCGGAGATGACCGTCGACGGCTTATGTTTGCGTACATGCGCCGTCAGCAGCGCCTCGTCACCGGCGTCGAACGTGTATGCCTTGATTGTATTGAGGCCATGGGCGCTGACCACGTCGTCTGCGGCGCCTTCGACGCTGTCAACGAGTTGCACCTTGTAGTCGCCGCATTCGCCGAGCAGGCCGGAAATCAGCGCGCCGATCTTGCCGGCGCCAAGGACCAGGATGTCTTGCATGGATGCTCCAGTGAGTGACGATCGAGGCGTTGCAGGTACTGCGAGCGGGCAGGGCAACGAAGGCGCGCATTGTGCCAATGTAGCGTTGACCTTTCCAGCCGCTTTTCGCTATGTGGCTGAGTTCCGAATCGGGTGTCGGCGGCACGATCGCTCCGGAAATGTCAATTTCTCAGAAAGATCTGTAAATGCCTGATTGCAGGCGTAACTTTTGCCACATTCACAGGTCGCATGGCATAGTCCCACGATCCGGACATAGTCAATTACGGAAACCGATGTGACCCGAATACCACCCGCCGCCGACTGGCACCCGGCCAGCTGGCAACGCCTGGCTGCCGCCCAGCAACCAACGTACCCGGACCGGGAGGCGCTGGAGCGGGCGGTTGCCGACTTGAGCCGCCTGCCGCCGATAGTGACCTCCTGGGAGATCGATGCCCTGAAAGCGCATTTTGCACGTGCCCAGCGTGGAGAGGCCTTCGTACTGCAGGGGGGCGATTGTGCGGAGAGCTTTTACGACTGCACCTCCGAAAGCATCGTCGCCAAACTGAAGATCCTGCTGCAGATGAGCCTGGTGATGCTGTACGGCCTGAAAAAACCGGTCATCCGCGTCGGCCGTATGGCCGGGCAGTATGCGAAGCCGCGCTCGGCAGACATGGAGTCACGTGACGGGTTGTCGTTGCCGAGCTTCCGCGGAGACCTCGTCAACCGCAATCCGTTTACTGCCGGCGATCGGTTGCCGGACCCGCAATTGATTTTGCGTGGCTATGAGCGTGCGGCACTTACACTGAACTTCGTCAGATCCCTGATCGACGGCGGGTTTGCGGACCTGCATCACCCGGAATACTGGGACCTCGACTGGGTCGGCCATTCCAAAATGGCGGACCAGTACCGTGAAGTAGTGCGATCGATTTCCAATTCGCTGGATTTTCTCGAGTCGATCACCGGGCGCGCCCTGCACGATACACAGCGCGCCGACATTTACGCCGCGCACGAAGGCCTGCACCTGTCCTATGAACAGGCACAGACGCGCTTTCTCGGCCGGCGCAAGCTTTGGTACAACCTCACAACACATTTTCCCTGGATAGGAATGCGTACTGCGACGCTGGATGGTGCTCATGTCGAGTACTTTCGCGGTATAGCCAATCCGATCGGCATCAAGGTCGGTGCCAGCATGACACCGGAGTGGCTGCAGGACCTGATCCGGATACTGAATCCCGCCAACGAGCCGGGCCGGTTGACACTGATTCACCGCTTTGGT
>CAYXKM010000033.1:0-5930 GCA_964465665.1 uncultured Woeseiaceae bacterium | reverse complement strand
GTGCCGGATTTATTTGTCCGAATCTCCTCGGCATCCAGGACTCTCTGCCTCGCAGACCCGGGACAGGGGTTATGCGGATCGCTAACCGTCTGCGACAGAACGAGCTTGTCGAGCCGAACGGGTCTTCATGATGACGTCCTGAAATGCTGTCATGAAGACTGCGGTTGAGACGCCGATCATCAACGCTCCGTTGATGGCTTCCATCGGCCCGAGGACCCGGTGCTCTTCGCTCATGACGATGTCGCCGTAACCCAGGGTCGCGAAATTGACGCCCGAGTGATTGAGCGCATCGCCATAAGTCTGGAACTCATCAAGCAAAAGGAATGCCAGCGCCCAGATACCGACCTGTGCAAAGGTGCCGATGACAAGCACCAGCATAACGACCACGATTACCACTATGCTCGACAGCATTGACGGGCTACGCACCCGATAGTCCTGCCTGGCATAGTAGAGAATTACCCACGCTACGAGCACCGCCTCGAGGACGAGACACAGGACCATGATCAAGAGGCCAACAATGAGATTCATACGAGTCGGATCTCAGAACACTTCGCCGACGGCTACGTGGATAGCATCGCTATCCTTTGAACGGGCGTAGTCGATGCGAAGATTGATACGCTTTGCCGCGAGCACCATGAAGCGAACACCGGCACCGTAACTCTGGATCGCCTCGTGCTCGTTAAATCCGCTGAATGAACTGCCGTATTGGCCGACACCTGCAAATCCGACCAGGCCCCATCGCTTGTTCAGGCGCCACCGCGCCTCGAGCTGACCGGATGCCGTCGTCTTCCCAAGGTAGTCTGTTACGGAGAAGCCCCTGAGCTTGATCGTGCATGCGTCCCAAAGCGGCGTCGAGCCGGCGCGCTGACAGCCCTGCAGCTCCCATGCCAGCACCAGCGCATCGGTCATTTCATGATACGAACGAAATGCCAGGCTGTAGGACTGATAGGTATTGTCGCTACCAAGCGCTTCATCGTTGAACAGAGCGTCTGCCGTGAAGTACCGGCCACTGTACGAGTTGAGCGGGAGGTCGCGGGTGTCGTACTCGACGCTGCCGCCGATACCGGACGAGCGTACATCGCTCGCGGTATCGAATCCGGCCGCCGAAGTCGATGTTTCGAAACTCTGGTTTGCATTGACGGTACGCAGATTGAATCCGCCGTACCAGTGCCCGGCAAACTTTGTGGCGAGCTTGGCGAACAGAAATTGTCCGTCAATGCGCCAATCAAGGCTTTGCCCTTCGGTCGAATCATCGGGAGCGAGCAAAATCAATCGAAGATCTGCGGCACCGATCGCGCCGGTAAAGCGCCAGGTGTTGTTGTTCCAGTAATTCTGCTGCACCAGGGCGAACGCCCTGCTGTCGTTACTGGTGTACATGCCGCCTGCCGCGGTGAGCGATGCAGGTTGCACCTTTTTCTGTTCTTCGGTCTGGGGATAGAAGTAGGCGGCACCAACGACCAGCCCGGTATCCAGCGTCGGATTGGAGATAGGAATGGGCACAACAACGAAGTCACCGCTCCGCAGTTTGAGACTGGACTCATCTTCACGGATATCCGGAGCGATCGGAGGGCGGGTATCGACCTCCTGTGCGTCAACGAGGTTCGGTGCCGTATATAACGCTAACGAAAGTACAACCGCTGTAATGCGCATGGAAAGATTTACCACGCGATCCCGTAATCGTCGCCGTGATTGCTGGAACCGCCCTGGAAGGTGCCATGCTCCCAGTCGAAGTAAATCGCGTTGATTGGCCCGGAGGTGCGCTCGCGATTGCCCCATATACCCACTTCGACTTTGTAGCCCATCCTGCCCAACTGGTTCTGCGTCCATTCCGAAACCGATTCGTTGACAGCAAGTCGACCGGGTTCCTTTTTATGGTCACCGAAAGAGTCGTGCAGCTGGAAGCTCAGGAAATTGTCTGCCTCGGCCGCTTCCTGCACGTTCATGCCGAATTCGACGACATTCAAAAAGAACTGCAGCAACATCTGGTCCTGTGAATCACCGCCCTGCACGGCGAACGACAGGTACGGCTTGCCATCCTTCAGCGCCATGCCGGGCGTGAGCGTCACCCGCGGCCGCTTGCCGGGCTCGAGTACGTTGTACGGGTTTTCAGCCGGGTCCAGCACGAAACTCTGCATGCGCTGGCTCAGGCCGACACCGGTCTTTCCGGCGATGACAGCGGGAATCCACGCACCGCTCGGCGTTACCGAGACGATCCAGCCTTCCTCATCCGCCGCCTGTATCGATGTCGTTCCCTGGAAGAAGCCGTCGTCGTTCGGTTCCGTATCGCTTACGTTGTTCGAACTCAGGTTCTCAAGCAAATGCAGAAACGGATTGTTGCCATGCTGAAATTCGTACGGATCACCCGGCCCTGCCGTCGCGTCGTTTTTTTCCGGGTCGATTTCAGCCGCGCGCTTTTTCGCATACTCCTTGGATAACAATCCTCCGACGGGCTCTTCCGGCGGAAAGTAGGGATCGCCGTAATAAAAATCCCGATCCGCAAATGCGAGGTTCATCGCCTGGTAAATTGTATGGATGTAGCGGGTCGTGTTGTAACCCATGCCGGCCAGGTCGAAATTCTCCAGGATATTCAGCGCCTGCAACATGACCGGTCCCTGTACCCAAGTGGTCAGTTTGTAAACCTCGATGCCGCGATAGGCCGTCATGACCGGTTTCTCGATGTGTACCTGCCACCGGTCGAGGTCGTCCATCGTAATCAGGCCGCCCTGTTCCTGCGTCGATCGCACCAGTTCCGCGGCAATATCGCCGCGATAGAAACGATCGTACGCAGCGTAAATGGCAGCTTTTCGGTCGAGTCCACTGGCGAGCGCTGCCCGCTCCGCTTCGACGAGTTTTTCGAGCGTCGCCTGCAAGTCCTTCTGGCGGAAGACTTCGCCGACCGACGGTCCGGTCGGCTCGTCATCGCCGTGCATCAGGAACACCGCTTTCGAGTAGGCCCATTTCAGGAGTTCGTCCCGATTCAGTTCGATCCTGCGCACTGCACCGGCCTCGATCGGATATCCCTCCGCCATTTCGATAGAGGGTGCCAGTATGTCTGCAAGGCTCATGGTGCCGTACTCCGCGAGCATTACCATGAGCCCGCCAGGCGTGCCGGGTGTGACCGCGGACAGGGGACCCAACTCCGGTGGATAGGCCATCCCCTGTTCACGGAAAAAATCCGGCGTGGCGCCCGTGGGTGCAACGCCGAGCGCATTGATGCCAATGACTTCCTTGGTGTGCGGGTTATAGATCAGTGCCTGCGTCTCGCCGCCCCAGCCGAGCGTGTCCCACATGGTGGATGTTGCTGCAAGCATCGCGCAGGTGGCGTCCACCGCATTCCCGCCCCGGTGGAAAATCCTTGCGCCTGCCGTTGCGGCGAGCGGCTTGCCGGTTATCGCAACCCAGTGCTTGCCGTGCAGCACCGGCTTCTGCGTCGCTGCCGTGGACACCGAAATCGTGAGGATACAGGCCAGTATGGCGATGATGCATTCCGCAGTACGAACATGGATAACTGGCATCGGTTTTCTCCCCGGCCTTCATCGATGACAACACCGGGCAATTTCCGGATGGTTTGGCGTCCGACAGGAAATTGTGCGCCGGCTCTGTAGGTCCATCGATAATGACACCTCACGCCAGTTTCCTGCAATCCTGCAATTCCTCAGCGCTCCATCACCAAATCTTCAGCGAATAAGTCGGTATTCCTCAGGCGCAAACACAATGGTGGGGCCACTCTTTGCCTATCGGCCTCGATGGCCAAAAGCAGGAGAAACCGCCATGCGTAATTTCATCGTCCCAATGCTGATTGGCTGTGCATTGGCTACGCCCGTATCCGCGTCCAGAATCGTTTATCTCGCCGAACAGGACTACGCATTCGTCAATGAACTTTACATCGTCGACCTGACAGAACCGGGCGAGTCAATGAAACTCAACCGGCCGCTGTCGCCTTTCGCTCGCGGTGTAACCCGGTTCGCTATCAGCCCGGATGGCGGGCGGATTGTGTACTCGGCCGACCAGAACGCAGTCGCTGATTCGGACCTTTATCTCGTCGATATCACGCGCCCGGGTACCTGGACACGGCTGGGAGACCTGCCGGGCGGTTACGAAGAGATTTACGCCCGGTTCAGCCCTGACGGCAGCAAGATCGCATTTACCGCGAGCGATGCGTCCTTCGCCAACACACAGCTTTACCTTGTTGATCTCGAAAGTCCAAGCGACACGCTGCGAATGAACGCCGACCTTGCGCAAGACGGTGCCGTCAGCATGTCCGGTTTCGCCTTCACGCCGGACGGCAGTCACCTTATATACGTCGCCGGGGAACTCGAGCGGAAATTCGAGCTGTACGCGGTGAGTATCGATGCGCCGCGCCAGACAGTACGGCTGAATGCCCCGGGCGGCAGTGTCGGCGATACCTGGGAGGGACGCTTTCAGATTCTGCCGGACAGCAGACGGGTCGTGTACTCCGCGGTCTGGCAAAACCCCGGCGTCCGTGAGCTGCACCTTGTCTCAATCGACGCGCCGGGCCAACCGGTCACTCTGAACGCCGCATTTCAACCGGATGGCTATCTGTTCGACTATGCGCTGAGCCCGGACGGCCATTACGTTTCGTATACCGCTGATCAGGACAGCGATTCATTGCATGAAGTCTATGTCGTCATTATCGATGTGCCGGGCAGTGCAACAAAAATCAATGGTCCTGTCCAGGGCGGCGCGAGCCTCGCCCGGTTCACGCCGGACAGCAGTCACCTGATATATGCCGCCGACGAACAGCGCGGCCTCTTCCAGCGTGACCTTTTCATGGTGGCCAGCGATCAGCCGGAAAATCGCATCCGGCTGAATGCCCAACTCTCTGCCGGTGAAGACATCGATCAATACGTTATCAGCTCCGATGGAACGCAGCTCGTCTATCGGCCGACTCCGCCTGGCGGCGTTGCAACGGAATTGATGGTTCTGCAACTCGATTCGCCCGGGAGCGCAGTAACGGTAAATGGCCCATTGCCGAACGGTGGTCTGGATTTCCTGCGGCCGCGCTTCAGCCCATCTGGCGAGGAGATCGGATTTCTCGCTTACGAATCGGCGGCCACTTCCATTACGGAGTTGTTCTACGCGCGTGTCGCCGAGCCCGGCACGTCAGTGCGTATTAACCGCTCGTTGCCGAAAGACGGAGTCGTGGCACCGACCCTTGACTCCTTTGCATTTTTGCCGACCGGCGCTCCGCCAACCGGCGCGCCTCCAACCGGAGAACCGGATGACCCATCCGGAAACGGTCCGGTAAATACCGAATCGGGCGGTGGCGCAATCGGCTGGGAGGTGCTTCTGCTGCTGTTCGCGGCGCTGATCAATGCCACCAGAACATCCAAACGCCACTGTGGCTACACGAGACGGCGATATTCATGAAACAGCGAATAATCGGCACGTTGGTAGCGGTTCTCTTACGCCGCGTGCCTCGCATCCTTTGCGCGACCCGTGATGCGTGACCGAAGCCCGCCGTTGATGCGGCCATGCGGTTTCAGCATCCGGCGTTCGTTCACCAACGCAAGGGCGAGGTCGTCATGTCCACCGCGCAGCGCCGCTTCGGTCAATGTCAGGTCGATGATGTCGCGCTGCGCGTGACTGCCGCCGAACGCATTGGCGATGAATCGCGTAGCGGCAGTAAGCCGTACAAGCCTCCGCCTGCGTAACCCGGCGAATCTCGCCAGGGACTGGCAGTTCGACGTTCTGCGCGACTTCGACGCGCGAAGCGCGGCGGGTGCAGTGCACGAATATTACGAAAGCCGTGCCGACGGCCAGTTCCGTTACATGAAAGCCATACCGACCGGCGGTCTTTGCCTCGCCTGTCATGGAACAGCGATCCCGGATGCCGTGCGTGAGCTTCTGGACGAACACTATCCTCACGACCGTGCCAGGGGTTATGCGGAAGGCGATATACGAGGTGC
>CAYXKM010000032.1:0-3096 GCA_964465665.1 uncultured Woeseiaceae bacterium | reverse complement strand
GCATCGTGTGCGGTGGCGATCGAAACGCTCAACATACTCAAACGCGAAAAACTCGTGGAACGCGTCAGGGACGATATCGGGCCGTACCTGCAAAAGAAGTGGCACACCCTGGCGGCGCACCCGTTGGTCGGCGAAACGCGCATGGTCGGGCTGATGGGCGCACTCGAGCTGGTGAAGAGCAAATCACCGATCACGAAGTTCAGCAGCGAACAGGGCGTCGGCGTCATCTGCCGCGATATCCTCGTGAACAACGGCCTGGTGATGCGCGCCGTCGGCGACACCATCGTTGTTGCGCCGCCACTGGTACTGACGCATGCAGAAGCCGACGAATTGATCGAAAAGGCGTGGAAATGTCTTGATCTGACCCTTGCCGCCGTAAAGAAATAGGTGGACTGGATCAGCAGGCCAGTGCATGGACAAAAAAAGTATCGACAACGCGATCACGCGCGGCAGCCTCTATGGCACGACGCCGGAGCCGACTTATGCCGGCGTGTTGTCGTTCTCGCGTCGCAAATACACCAAGGATCTGACAGGCGCTGATCTTGTCGTTACGGGAGTACCGCTGGATACTGCGACCACCAATCGCCCGGGCGCCCGTTTCGGACCACGCGCCATACGTGCAGCGTCCTGCATCACCACCTGGGCGCAGCCGTACGGGCTCACGTTCGATCCCTTCGACCGCCTTGCCGTCATAGACTACGGCGACTGTTTCCTGGAATTCGGCCGGCCACAGAACGTGCCGTCGCAAATCGAGGAACATGCATGGCAAATCATCAACAAAGGTCCGGGTCTCCTGTCCCTCGGAGGTGACCACTTCGTTGCCTATCCGCTGCTCAAGGCGCATGCGCGCAAGCATGGCGCGCCGCTGTCACTGCTGCATTTCGATGCGCACAGCGATACCTGGGCGGACGAGGCCGGACGCATCGATCATGGCACGATGTTTTTCCATGCCGTCAAAGAAGGTCTGATCGACCCCGCTACCTCGGTGCAGATCGGACTGCGCACACATAATGAGGAGACGCTGGGATTCAACATCCTGGATGCCGGCTGGGTACACGAGCACGGTGTTGCCGCTGTGGTTCGAGAAACGAAAAAGATTCTCGGCAAGCGACCCGTGTATCTCAGTTTCGATATCGATTGCCTGGATCCGAGTTTCGCTCCCGGCACCGGCACACCGGTTTGCGGGGGACTGAGCAGCCACCAGGCAATGTCGATTTTGCGTGGCCTCGCCGGAATCAAACTTGTTGGCATGGACATGGTGGAAGTTGCTCCTGCCTACGATGTCGGTGAGATCACGGCGCTCGCGGCATCGCAACTGGCAATGGAAATGATCGCCCTGTACGCAAGCCGCCCGCAGAGTTAATGCCGCTTAAAAACTGGGCGGCGTGCAGACGGTTACCAGCACGCAATCTTCGTTACCGGTATTCCTGAATCGATGCGGCAGCCTGCTGTTGAACAAATACGCATCGCCAGTGGACAAGACCCGGACCTGGTCGCCAACGGTCACTTCGAGGCGGCCCTGCAGGATGATGCCGCCTTCCTCGGCGTCGTGACTCAGCATCGAGCGGCCAGTGTCGGCGCCTGGCTGATAACGCTCGTGCAGCAGTTGCAGCTGGCTGTCGGAAAGGTCGCTGCCCACCTGGCGAAAACTGATGGGTCCGCTGCTGATGACGCTCAGTTCGTCGCTGGCAAAAAAATACTTTTCCGGCGGCCGGTTCTCGGCTGCAAAGAAATCGGCGAAGGAAACGCCCATGGCATCGAGGATGCGCTTCAGCAGCCCCATCGATGGATCCGTGCGGCCGTGCTCGATCAGGGAAATGGTCGCATTCGATACCCCGGATTTCAGCGCCAGCTGGCGTTGCGAAAGGCCGTGATGGCTGCGCAGCGTTTTCAGTCGGGGGCCAATCGGATCCATGGGATTCTCGCCGTAAATCTCGCTGTTGAATCGTTTAATAAACTAAACGTTAATCAATCCAGTTTAATAAAAACAATAGCTTAAAAGCAATGGTTTAAATATTGTTAACCACTGTCCCCTGGAGTAGGCTGCCCCGATGAAAGACTCTGCCGATCATCCCGCCTCTTATTACGCGGCGACCGCCAACCGGCGCACGGACTACCCGAGGCTCTCCGGCGAGCACCATTGTGATGTCGCCGTGGTCGGCGCCGGATACACCGGGCTCTCGGCGGCGCTTTTCCTCGCGGAACGCGGCTACGCCGTGAGTGTGGTCGAGGCCCGGCGGATAGGCTGGGGCGCATCCGGCCGAAACGGCGGCCAGCTGATCGATGGATTCGTCGAAACGGACAAGATCGAAAAGCGGCTCGGTGCGCGTGCGGCGGAAATTGCCTGGCAGATGGGTCTAGAGTGCCGGGATATCGTGATCCAGCGCATCGAGCAGTACTCGATCGATTGCGATCTCAAGCTCGGCTACCTGGACCTCGCCGAGAAACGGTCGGAGATGGAGCGCTTCCGCTCCGAGATCGGCCGCAAGCGGCGCCTCGGCTATCCGCACGCAATGCGCCTGGTCGAACGCGAGGAGCTGTCGTCGGTCGTCGGTTCGCCGATATTTGTCGGTGGCATGATCAATGCGGCCAACGGCCATCTGCATCCCCTCAATCTGTGCCTCGGCGAAGCACGTGCCATCGAGCAGCACGGTGGCACGATCTTCGAGCGATCGCCCGTCCTGCGAATCGAACACGGCGATCGGCCGAAGGTGCATACCGCGGATGGTTTCGTACATGCGAGGAAAGTGGTGCTGGCCGGCAACGCCTATCTCGGCCGAACCGAACCGCGAATTTTCGGCCAGGTAATTCCTGCCGGGAGTTACATGATTGCCACCGAAAGACTGAATGACGAACTGGCCCGGGAATTGTTGCCTCAGGATCATGCTGCCTGCAACCAGAAGGTCGTACTCGATTACTTCAGATTGTCCGCGGACAAACGCATGCTGTTCGGAGGCTTCTGCAATTACTCGGGGCGCGACCCGAAAGACATTACCGCATCACTTCGGCCGAAGCTGGTGCACGTCTTTCCGCAACTGGAAAAAGTACAGGTCGAATTCGAATGGGGCGGCTATATAGGCATCAGCATCAATCGCA
>CAYXKM010000031.1:0-3840 GCA_964465665.1 uncultured Woeseiaceae bacterium | reverse complement strand
CGCAGAGGTCGATCCGCAGATCGAACTGGCGGCCGCGATACTCAATGACATGGCGGCAAGAATCGAATTGCTTGCCAGATCGGGGCCGCAGCGCTAGTCCGTCTCGCGGCCCTGGCGCCTCGCGACAATCGCGTCGGCGATGACGGTGAAAACGCGCAGGTAGCGGGCGGTCAGTGCCTGCCCGACTTCGCGGTAAACGATGAACAGGCCGCTGCCGATGATCGTGAGCGCTCCAATGACGACCCAGCGATCGGGCACTTCATTCCATATCCAGTAACCGGCTGCGGCGGCTCCAATCAACGCCGTATATTCCAGCGGCGCGAGTAACGCTGGAGGCGCCCTGCGGTAACCACCGACGATGCCGATCCACGCGCCTGCCGAACACAGGCCTGCAAGCACGAACAGCAACCAACCGGCAGCGTCCGGTGTGGTGTAGTCGCCGGAAATGGTAAACATCGATGCGAGCAACGGCCCCGCCAGCACGTATACCGAAAGTGCAAAACTGCTTTCCGTTCCCGCGAGCTTCCGTGCGGTAATTGCAAGGCCGGCGTAACAGACTGCCGATCCGAGAACCATGACAGCGGCGAAATTGAACTGGCCGGTACCGGGCCGGAGTATGATCAGCACGCCGGCAAATCCAATGATCACCGCGAGCCATCGTCGCCAACCGACATGCTCGCCGAGGAACGGCACCGACAGGGCAGTGACAACAAGCGGCGCAGTGAAAGCCAGCGTCAGGGCATTCACGAGCGGCATGTACATCAGCCCGTAGAAGAAGCCGAACATCGAACCGGTCGCCAGCACGGTGCGCAATGCGTGCCAGCGCCATCGTGACGAGCGCAGGCTCGCGAACCCGCCATACCATCTTGCGATGAGCAGGAAAAAAAGCAGCCCGACCATGCTGCGCAGCAGTACGAACTGCTCCAGCGAGTAGTCGGTCAGAAGAGCTTTGGCGCACAGGTCCAGCGCGAGGCCGCAGGCGACGCCAAACAGCAGCAGCGCAACGGCCGCTCCGAGTGAATCGTGTGGTGTCGTGATCTTCATCGGTAAACAAAGGCTCCGGGAATGCGGCAGACCTCTCGCTGCGGCGGACCCGTTCAGTTTCGGTTCAGATTTGTCAGAAAAGGTTCAGCTTCGATTCATCGTCGCTGATCTTAAATAGTGGCAAGCAAGGCGATTGTGCGCGAGAGGTGATTGACATGTCTACAAGTACCGGGAACAGGAAAACCGACTGGCTGCGCTTGCTGGCGTCGCTCATCGTCCTGCTGGCGATGACAGTTTCACTGCCGGCTTCGGCGGAGCCGCAGGAGTCCGCAACGGACGGGGCACGGACGTCAAAGTCACTGCACATTCGCCAGGGCGGTCGCGCCAATCGTGACAGCGGCACGGAAACCATCGACAGCTACGAGAGCCTCAGGCAGTCCGGAGCGCGCGTCAAACCCTCCGCAAGCGCAAAAGTCGGGACCGGCACGCCGCCGCTCGCCGAAAGCGCCGCTTTGGATTTCTGGATCTACGAAGCGGACGTGATCCTGTTCGCCGACGATGACCGGGACGGTTACTTCCACGGCATCGACCTTCTGATCGATGCGGACACGATTTACGACGTGGCGGATGTGTATGCGGCCGTTTACCTCAGTCTGGACGGCGGTCCGTGGAACGAGTATGCGGTGACGGAGGATTTCACGATTTATGGAGCCAGCGGGGACGATTCGTACGTGCTGGTGACGGAGCTGATGTCGGGCTATCCCAGGGGCAGCTACGACCTGCTGGTCGAATTGTTCGACGCCTGGGACGGAAGTTACCTCGCAGGCCTTGGACCAGAGGACAGTTCCGAGCTCGCATACCTGCCGCTGGAGGACTTCGACCGGGATGCTCCGCGGGTCACGATCGGCCATGGACACGGCGGTGGCGGCGCTACCGGGGCAGGGTCTTTGCTGGCGCTGACATTGTTGGTATTCGGGCGCCGATTGCGAAGGATTGCATAAGCACCTGCTTTGCCCGCAAGGTCGATTGTCTATACGATCCCCCGATCTTAGGGGGATCACTTCATGACCGTTAGCAAACGCGAATTCCTGAAAATGTCCGGCGCGACAGCCGGTGCCGGCATGCTGTTGTCGGCGTGCAAGGACGCAGCAATACAGGAGACGCCGGTTTCCGTCGATCGCATTACGGACGATGCGATGCCGATTGCGGTCGGAGAAAGACTGGCCCGCATCGCCAAAGCGCAATCCCTGATGGCGGACAACGACATTGCCGCGATCATTGTCGAGCCCGGGTCCGCGATGCTGTATTTCAGTGGCATAAGCTGGCGGCGGAGCGAAAGGCTGACAGCGCTTGTTATCCCCCGCGAAGGCGAAATCGCCGTGGTTACTCCGTACTTCGAGGAACCGAGTGTCCGCGAATCGATGACATTCGGTAACGAGGTGCGCAGCTGGCACGAACACGAGAACCCGTTCGAACTGGTCGCCGGAATCCTGAAAGACAGGCAGCTCAACGGCGGGCGTGTAGGACTCGAGGAAACGGTTCGGTATTTTGTCGTCGAGGGCATGCGAAATGCAGCGCCGCAGACCGAGCTGGTGAGCGCTGTGGCCGTAACCCGCGGCTGCCGAATGATCAAATCGGCAAACGAAATTGCGCTGATGAAAAAAGCCAGCGAAGTGACCCTGCGCGCGTACGGTCATGTGTATGGAAATCTCGAGGCCGGCATGAGGCCATCGGATGTCACTGCGCTGATGCGCGATGCGCAAGCTGCGCTCGGCGGGGTCGATATCTGGAACATGGCGCTGTTCGGGCCGGCCAGCGCCTACCCGCATGGCACCAGCCAGCCGCAACAAATCGAGGAAGGACAGATCGTGCTGATGGACTGCGGTTGCGCCGTACACGGTTACCAGTCGGATATCTCGCGCACCTTTGTCTTTGGCGAACCGTCGGCCAGACAGCGCGAGGTCTGGGATACGGTCCGCAAGGGACAGCAGATCGCGTTCGAGACAGCATTGCCCGGCACGCCTGCAGGCAAAGTGGATGATGCCGTCCGCACTTACTACGAGTCGCTGGGGTACGGTCCGGGGTATGCGACGCCGGGATTAAGTCACCGGACCGGGCACGGCATCGGCATGGACGGTCACGAGAGTGTCAACTTCGTACACGGCGAGACCACGCCGCTCGCAACCGGCATGTGTTTCTCCAACGAACCCGGAATCTATGTTTTCGATGAGTTCGGCGTGCGGCTGGAGGATTGCATTTACATGACAGATGCCGGACCGGTCTGGTTTACCGTGCCGCCGGACAGCCTGGACGACCCGATCGGAAAGCCCGGCTGAGCTGCCGGCCGCGGCGGGCCGCTCAGAGTGCCGTGTTCGAGGCGCCGGCCAGGTTGCCCTGTGCCCTTGCCGTGCGCATGACCTTTCGTCCCCAGGCGGCCAGCGTATCGAAGTACGCATAAAGAGCCGGTACAACCAGCAGCGAAACCAGCGTGGAAAACGCCAGACCTCCGATGATGGCACGAGCCATGGGGAAATAGGGGGGACCGTCGCCGCCGACCTGCGTGGCGCTCATCGCAAGCGGTGCCAGCCCGACGATGGTCGTTGCGACCGTCATCAGAATCGGCCGCAAACGGTCACGACCGGCTTCGACTATCGCTTTGTTCCTCGGCATGCCGGCAACGCGCAGGTTGTTAACGTGATCGATCAGGACGATGCCGTTGTTAACGACCACGCCGATAAGAATCATGATGCCGATCGATGCCATGAACGAAAACGTCGTGCCGGTAGCCGCAAACAGCAGGAATACACCGAACACGGAAAATACGATCGAACCCAGAATGATCGAGAATGGAAACAG
>CAYXKM010000030.1:0-2656 GCA_964465665.1 uncultured Woeseiaceae bacterium | reverse complement strand
AGGGTAAAGGACCCGTTGGGTCCTTTTATTGTTTCAGGCGGAGAGGGCGGGATTGATGGCGGGCGTGCCGCCCGCCACCCCTTCGGGGCGCGCTGCGCGCGTCCAAAACGGCGATGCCGTTTTGTCGAACGGGGTTCTCATCCGGTGCCCTCTCTGCCAATAACGCAAAAGGGACCCGCCGGGTCCCTTTTGCGTTACTGGCGGAGAGGGCGGGATTCGAACCCGCGGTACGGGGTTACCGTACACTTGCTTTCCAAGCAAGCTCCTTAAGCCACTCGGACACCTCTCCTTGTCTGTTAACTGTCAGGCTTCGTATACGACGGCGGCAATTCGAGGCAAGGCGCATCGGCCGGTCGCGGCGGCGGCGGCGATGTCTCCGGAACCCGGAGCTCCCTGCTGGGTTGCAGTTCGGTCAATCCTTCCGGCACTTCGATGCGCGGCCCTTCGATACTTTCCTGGTACGGCCCGGGTTTCTCGCAGGCATCGTTGCCGCCGCAGCCGAATAGCATCGCTGCAACGACAAGACACACTGCATTCCTTGATCCTGACATCCATTCACTCCGCGCCGATACCGGCAAATTTCATCGCACTTCGCATCTGTTCGTGGTACTGACTGGCAAGCGGCGTCAGCGGCAATCGTATCCCCGGCTGGATCAATCCCATTTCCACCAGCGCCCATTTCACCGGAATGGGGTTCGACTCGATGAAAAGAGCCGTGTTCAGCGGCTGCAGTCTGTCATCGATCACCCGGGCTGATTCCGCGTTGCCGGCCAGCGCCGCTTCGCACAGACTCGCCATCTGTCGTGGCGCGACGTTACCGCTCACAGTTACAACACCGGAGCCGCCCTCGAGTATGAAGTCGAGCACCGTAAAGTCATCGCCGCTGTAAAAACAAAAGTCCGGTTCGATCAGTAACTGGCATTCCTTGAGCCTGGCGATATTGCCGGTCGCATCCTTCACACCGAATATCCTCGGGTGCCGCGACAATCGCGCCAGCGTCTCCGGCAACAGGTCAGCCACCGTCCGCCCCGGCACGTTATACAGCATGATCGGCTTGTCCACGGCATCAGCTATCGCCGTGAAGTGCCTGAACAAGCCTTCCTGCACCGGCTTGTTGTAATACGGCACGACCATCAGGTAGGCGTCGATCGGCGCATCGGCGACGGCAAGCGACAGCTCGATGGTCTGCAACGTCGAATTCGATCCCGTGCCAGCAATCACCGGCAGGCGCCCGGCAGCGATTTCTCCCGCTCTACGGATCAGCTCGGCATGCTCATTCTTTCGAAGCGTCGGCGATTCACCGGTCGTTCCCGCAATGACCAGCCCGTCGCTGCCGGAGCGGACGTGAAACTCGATCAACCGCTCGAGGGCCTCATAATCCACCCGGTCTTGCGCATCGAAAGGCGTGACCAGGGCTACGAGGCTACCTTCGAACACAACAACTCCTCGCCTAAAACAAGGCGGCGATGTTACTGTTCACCCTACGGGCTGGCAAGGAAAAAGGGCCCCAGCGAGGCCGAGAAAGCAATGAACAAGACAGTGATCTTCAATCGACCAAAACCTCAGGAAGAATCCGGGAAAATTCCGCAACTGATTGTTTTATCAGCTGTTGGAACGGACCGAGCTGGCGTCGTCAACGACATCACGCGGGTCATCCTGGACTGCGGTGGCAATATCGAGGAAAGCCGCATGACGGCGCTCGGCGCCGAATTCGCCATGCTGATGCTGATCTCCGGCAACTGGCATACGCTCACCAAGCTGCAGACCGAACTCGACAAACTGACTCGGGACAGCAATCTCGAAATCACGATCCGCAAGACCGGGCAACGGACTGGCCGCGCCGATTGCATGCCCTATGGCGTCGACGTCGTCTGCCTCGACCAGCCCGGTATCGTGTTCAGTCTTGCGAGCTTTTTCTCCGCGCGCGGTATCGAGATCGCCGATCTGGCGACGCGTCGTTACGCAGCGCCCCACTCCGGCTCGCCGATGTTCTCGATGCAGATGTCGATCAACGTGCCTGGCACGTTATCGATTGCGCACCTCCGCGACGAGTTCCTCGAACTCTGCGACCAGTTGAACATCGATTCGATCCTGGAACCGGTCAAGTCCTGATGGGTGGTCCCGCCCTGAACCGCGTCGTCGCGGATTTCAAATGCGCGGCAACGGGTGGCGAGACGATCCGGTTGAAAGCGCTGCGCGGCAGCAACGTCGTGCTGTACTTTTATCCGAAGGACGCTACCCCGGGGTGCACGACCGAGGGCGAGGAGTTTCGCGACCTGCACGCGAAGTTCAAACGTCTGAACGCGCAGATCTTCGGTGTATCGAAGGACAGCCTGGCTTCGCACCAGAAGTTCCGCGAAAAACACCAGTTTCCCTTTCACCTGATCTCCGACCCGGACGAAACGCTGTGTCGGCAGTTCGATGTCATTCAGGAAAAGTCACTGTACGGCAGAAAATTCATGGGCATCGAACGCAGCACCTTCCTGATCGATCAAAGCGGCAAGCTGCGCGCCGAATGGCGTAAAGTGAAGGTCAAAGGCCACGCCGCGGAAGTACTCGAGGCCGTGAAGAATTGTTAAGGACTGGATAACCTTTCAAATCAGTCGCTTATGTAATAACGCGTGGCATCGCGCAGGCCTGAATAGGCCACTTTCCA
>CAYXKM010000029.1:0-7742 GCA_964465665.1 uncultured Woeseiaceae bacterium | reverse complement strand
CTTGTAACGCTGCGCCGTCAGGTCTGCGCGGCCGAGCTCGTCCCGGTCGAGCGGGATCGCGACCGGTGCGAGAAAGCGCCGAAGAAACAGCCGGTATCCAGGTAATATTCAGTCGCGCGGGTGATCGGGGTACGTTTTCTCAAGCATGTACTGCGTTGCTGCATTGAGGGTCCAGTCCGACAGCTCGTCTTCGCCGCCCTTTGCCGGCATTTCGAGATAACCGGCTTTCGCATGTTCCATCAGGACCGCCTGCCAGAGGGGTGACCTGCCCTCCCATTCCGTCGGGTCGCCGGGGACCGGCGCCCCGTCGACGCCTGTTTCGTGACAGCCGGCGCACACCTTGTTATAGGCATCCAGTCCCGACAGCTCTGCTTCATGCTCCGGTGCGGGTTGCGGCACTTGCTGTTCGCCCATCGCGTTTCCGGCCGGCATACTGCGGTCACCCTCGGGGCTGCATGCAGCCACGCACAGACTGCATGCGATGAGAAAAACGCCGCGACACGCGATGGTGATCATTGCTCAATGATGAGCGTCCGCGGGGCTTCACACAAGCTACTGTGCGGACCTGGCATGGCGCCCTGCAGCGAACTCTGCCGCGAGTCAGACGTCGGCTTCTGCAAGCTGATCAGATCACGTTCGCGAGCTCGCCGACCGCCCGATATGCCTCATTGATGGCCGCATCCGTGTGCGGGCTGGCTGCCGCATCCGCGTTGGCAATCGTGATCCGGCCATGCCGCTGCCGGCCGATGACATTCGGCCGCTCCTCGCTCGTCGAAAAGGCCCACTCGATCGGGTCGAACAGCGGATTGTAGGAATAGGTGTAGCCGTGGGGCCAGCGATTCACGGTAATGCCGAGTATGTCCCGATCCACATCCAGCCCGTGCGGCGCAAACATGTCGTGGAGTTGGCCGCGTATTTCCTTCTCGAAAGTTTCGAACGAGGTCGTGAGCAACTCTGTCCTGCCGGCACGGTGCTGATCGCGCCGTGAGAGTCCGGGTTTGCAGGGATAGCGGCCCATGCCGAGGACGATCGGTTCATCGGGACTCGCGCTGGTCCTGTAGTCGCCCATCACCAATGGCGTGCTGAGCGACAGGGTCGAGTGAAAACCGCCCGGTGCGGCGACGTAATTGACTTTGGCATCGACAAGTGCACGCCAGTTCGACAACAGCACACTAGTGTAAACGATCGGCGCTTTCACGCCGTCGCCAAGCGCCCGTTTCTGCTTGTCCGAAAGCTCCGGGCAGATATGCGGAATGACGGCATTCCAGCACGCAAGCACCGACGCACGGCCGCGTACGCGGAAAGGCTCGCCATTTTGCACATAGGTAACCGCAACTTCGGATGCATTCGTGTTCGCCACGTGGATCGCCGTGCTGTTGAGGCGTATGCGCACGTTGCTTTCTGCCGCATCGAGCTGTGTGTAATCGGCTTTCGCGGTGACGATCTCTTCCATCGTGGATGCCGACATCGAGCCCGGCACCAGCGATCCCACCAGCAAGCGGGTGATCGTGGCGTTGCCGTCGGGGAAATACATATCCGGATCGCTGCTCCCTGCGCGCGCCGCGTTCTCTCTGCCGTGTTGCCCGCCAGCTTCGTTTACCAGCAATCCCGGCGGCATTTCGGGCAAATCCATGCCAGAGAAGCCCGCGAAGCCCATCTCGTAGCCGTAAATGGCCGGGATCGCATCGACACCCGTGCCAAACAGGCTGTTCACTTCCGGATTGAAAAGCGTGGCGACTTCCGGCTCGCATTCCGCGACACCGGTGACAAAGTCGTAGTAACTCATGCGTATGAGTTTCGCGCGCTTCTCGTTGGGAGTCTGTCCCGGGAGGTAGTCCCTGGCCTCCGTAAACAGGCGAACCGCATCCGCGCGTGCTTTCTCCGACATCGGGGTTTCGGCGAAGAATTCCGCGGCCGGCCGTGCGCCGAGCCCGGATACGATCTTGTTTCCGCCATGGGTCTTCCGGTCGAAGAAAACCCCGAAAGTCATGCCAAGCTCCTTGTAACGGTCCTTCACCGACTGGATGGCGCGGAAATAACGCGTCCGGTCGATGCCCAGTTCCCAAAGCAGCCCGGCGGCAACCGTGCTGTATTGCGAGGGCGCCTCGACATTCAGCGTGCCGCCATTGCGCAGGTACATTTTGCCGTCGTGCCAGAATTCGTTGCGTTTGGCGTGGCCACCAAAATCATCGTGATTGTCGATAATCAGGATGCGCGCGTTCGGGTCGAACTGCTTGCGATAGAAGTACGCGGACGAGAGCCCGCTGATGCCGCCGCCGACGACGATCAGGTCGTACACATCGTCCCGGTCCTGTGGCGCGCCGAAGTTCACGCCATCGCGTAGCGCGTGCGCCACCTCGTAAGCACCGTCGTGCGAGCCGCGCATGCCGGTGAGTATCGGCGGGTAGTAATCCGACATTTCGTTAGCCGCGAGTGCCGCTGCGAGCCCCGGCGGCAGAAGAGAACTGCCGACGGCAACGCCGACACCGTTCATGAAATCACGGCGCGAAACCACCGGCCGTTGTCCTCGCCTTCCCAGGCCCCGCTTCGTCATGGTGCCCCCAATACCGAGAATTCCGGTTCAATAGTGGAAGCAATTGATCGACAATTGCAAGCACCGGAAGGGAGTACCGAATATGAAATGGTTTCTTGCCGCTGTCGGCGTCGTCCTGGTTGTAGCATTGGCCATCATGCAGTGGGTTCTTCCGGCAAGAATCGAGTCCGGCATGAACGTCACGCTGCCGCACAAACCGTATGCGGTTAGCGACGCGGCCAGAGAACTTCACGAAACGCTGTTTGTGGCCGATCTCCACTCCGATTCCCTGTTGTGGAAGCGAAGTTTGCTGAACAGATCGGAGATCGGGCACATGGATCTGCCGCGGCTGCGGGAAGGCAATGTCGCATTGCAGGTGTTCAGTGCGACTACCAGGAGCCCGGCCGGGCAAAATTACGAAAGCAATACGGCCGACTCCGACACCATCACATGGCTTGCGATCGCGTCTTTCTGGCCGATTCGAACCTGGGGCAGTATTTATGAGCGCGCGGCATACCAGCTCGAAAAGTTGCACGGCTTAGCCCGGTCCGGCGAGCTGACCGTGATAGGCAGCAAGCAGGATCTCGAAGATTTCATTGCTCGACGCGAGCGCGGTGACAGGCAACTCGCAGGCGTGTACCTGATCGAGGGCGCGCACCCGCTCGAAAGCGAGCTGGACCGACTTGACGCGCTGTTCGATCAGGGCTTGCGCATTATCGGCCTGACGCATTTCTTCGACAACGAACTCGGTGGGTCGCTGCACGGCATCAGCGGCGAGGGCCTGAGCGAGTTCGGCAGGTCCGTGGTACGACGCGCAAACGAACTGGATATGATCATCGATGTTGCGCATGCATCGCCCGCAATGGTGCGCGATGTGCTGGCGCTGTCCGATGCGCCGGTCATCCTGTCACACGGCGGCGTCAAGGGCATCTGCAATTCCGCAAGGAACCTGGACGATGTGCTGATGCAGGAGATCGCTACCTCAGGCGGGCTGGTCGGCATCGGTTACTGGGATGCTGCGGTCTGCGATATCACGCCACAAGGTGTGGTCAGGGCTCTTCGATACGCGATCGACCTGCTGGGGGCCCGTCACGTTGCACTCGGCTCGGATTACGACGGTGCAACGGCCGTCCTGTTCGATGTCGGCGAGCTTGCAGTGCTCACTCACGAGATGTTGGAAGCTGGTTTCACGGAAACCGAGATTCGCCTGGTTATGGGTGACAACATCAGGCGCTTCCTGCTGGAGAATCTGCCTGCTCATCGCTGACACAGAGGCGCGTCCTCGATAATGGGAAAGCCGGCGCGCTTCGGCTATGCTGGCGAGCAGGCCAGTCAGCGACCCAATAACAAGAATGATCGCGCGCAGAATGCTCCTCAAGTACCTCGCGGCAAGCCCGTTGCTCGCAACCACGAGTTCCGGTCGAACGCTGGCCGCCGAAGTTCTCGACGAAGGTTCGTCGCAGCTTGCCGATTACCTGATCGCCTCTCCGGCCGAGGCCCTGGATATTTTTGACTTTGAGCGCGTTGCACGGCAGGTTTTGCCGGTTGCCCATTACGGTTATCTCGCGACGGGAACGGATGGCAACGAGACGCTGAAAGCCAACAGGGAAGCATTCGACCGCTTTTATCTTCGCCCGATGCGCATGGTTGACACCAGCCGGATCAATGTTGAAACAACGCTGCTGGGTTCGACACTCAAATCTCCCATCGTAATTGCGCCGGTCGGCTCCCAGAATGCATTCCACGCGGACGGCGAGATAGCGATGGCACGCGCAGCAAAAACCCAGGATACGTTGCAAATTCTCTCGAACGTATCAACACGTTCAATCGAGGACGTCATCGAAGCGCGTGGAACTCCGGTCTGGTTTCAGCTCTATCCGACCAGCAACTGGTCGGTGGCCGAAAAAATGCTTGGGCGCGCCGAGCGCGCCGGTGCAGAGGTCGTCGTGCTGACGGTGGATCTCAATTCCGGCAGTAATCGCGTGATGCTCGGCCAGTACATTCGCGCGGACGATCGCGATTGCAGTGCATGCCACGCCAATCATCCGGACGCCTGGATCGCTCGGAAACCCATGTATGAGGGTACCGGCGCGATCAGCGATGGATTCGACCCGGCGAGCATGACCTGGGCATTTCTCGAGCGCCTGAAGAAAGCAACGACGATGAAAGTCGTCGTCAAGGGCATCGTGACGGCCGAGGACGCAACCAGTTGCCTGAAATACGGCGCGGATGCCGTCTACGTCTCGAATCACGGTGGCCGTGCCGAAGCGAGCGGGCGTGGTGCGATTGAAAGCCTGCCCGAAGTGGCTGCGGCCATCGGCGGCAAGGTTCCGCTGCTGGTCGACAGCGGATTCCGGCGCGGCACGGACATATTCAAGGCCCTTGCGCTTGGGGCCGATGCGGTTTGCCTCGGCCGGGCCTGTATCTGGGGACTCGCCGCATTCGGTCAGACCGGGGTGGAAAAGGTTTTGCAGATGCTGAATGCCGAACTGGCCATGGTGATGGGCCAGATGGGAGCTCCCTCGATCGCGGATATCGGCTCTCAGCATGTCGCAATGCGATAATTTGGCGGGACAAGCAGATGAAGCCGGGTTGGTTGACAGCCGATCGGGGCTGCGGCCGGCCCCGTAGGAGCAAGGGAACAATCGAATGGCAAAAGTGACTGGTATCGGTGGTGTGTTTTTCAAATCCCGCAATGACTCTGCGGCACTCGCCAAATGGTACGAAAAGCACCTGGGCGTGAATCTCGCCGACTTCGGCGGCGCAATTCTCAACTGGCAGGAGGACACGGCGGACGATAACGGACTCACTGTCTGGCACGTCGCGGCAAAGGACAGCGAATGGTTCAGCCCGAGCCAATCGGCATTCATGATCAATTACAGAATCGACGACATGGCCGGGATGCTCACGCAACTGAAGCGCGGCGGCATCGAGATTTTGCAGGGCCCCGAATCGCACGAGAACGGCAAGTTCGCCTGGATCATGGATCCCGACGGCAACAAGGTGGAGCTGTGGGAACCGAAGCTCTGGCAGGCAAAACCCGATGCCTGAAATCACCCGCGAGGATACTGCTACCAAGGGTCGTTACATTGCCCGGGTGCCCGGCCATGAAGAGGCCGGTGAACTCACGTTCTCCAAACTCGGCAACAGCACAGTCATCGCCGACCACACCGGAGTGCCGGAATCGCTCCGCGGCCAGGGCATAGCGATGGCGATGGTCGAGAGACTGATCGCCGATGCACGCACCGAAGGATTCAAGATCGTGCCGTTGTGTCCCTTTATCCGGGCACAGTACGCAAAGCATCCCGAATGGGCGGACGTGATGCAGGCGAGTTGATCCGGTCGGGACTGCCGCTCTGCCATTTTTCGTACTGATTACGCGTGATCGCAACGGCCCCGGCCAGCGGGATTTCATGCGCGAACAGCGTAAACTAATTGCACGTGTACCGGAGGCCGTGGCATGACGAGGAGGTCCCACAGGGCGAAGCGGGTCGTCGCAGCAGTGCGGCAGCTGCCGTGGCAGCGCGTACGGAATCCATATGCTCCGATCGAAGTGCTGAGTGCGGATCATGTCGAATCGATACTCAATGCCGCGCTGACCATCCTCGAGACCAAGGGCTTTCGCTTTCTCGAGGAGGCGAGCCGGGCTAAGCTGAAAGCATCGGGTGCCGAGCCCGATGACGATCACATGGTGCATTTCGACCGGGGCCTCGTACTCGAGAAAATCAGGCTCGCGCCGCAACAGTTCACGCTCCGCGCCCGCAACCCGGAGCGCAACCTTGTTATCGGTGGCAACAACATCGTGTTTGCCGCCGTCGGCGGACCGGCGTTCGTCAGCGATCTGGACAAAGGCCGGCGTCCAGGGAACTACGCGGAACTTTGTGATTATTTCCGCGTGATCCAGAGCCTCAATATCGTCCACCAGGAAGGCGGCGGAGCATTCGAAGCCATGGACCTGCCGCCGGAATCGCGGCACCTCGATCTTTACCTCGCACAGCACACGCTGATCGACAAGAACGTGCAAGGGTATGTTCTGGGCCGAACGCGCGCCGCCGACTGTCTCGAGATGACCCGCATTGCGCTCGGTCTGACCCGCGAGGAACTGGAGCAGGAGCCAGCGGTATTGGCCATTGTTAATACCAACTCGCCGATGCAGCTCGACATACCGATGACCGAAGGCACAGTCCTGCTCGCCGAAGCGATGCAGGTCAATTGCATTACGCCGTTCACACTCGCCGGCTCCATGAGCCCGGCCACGCTCGCGGGAACGCTCGCGCAACAAACCGCGGAAGTGCTGGCGGTTGCGACTTTTGCGCAGATCGTTCGTCCGGGTGCGCCGGTGATGTACGGCGCATTTGCCTCCAATGTCGACATGCAAAGCGGTGCACCGGCGCTGGGCACCCCCGAATACACCCGCATGGCGCTGGCGAGCGGGCAGATCGCAAGGCGGCTCGGCCTGCCATTTCGCTCCAGCAACACGACCACGTCGAACTGTGTCGATGCGCAATCGGCGTACGAGAGCGAAATGTCTCTGTGGGGCGCGATGATGGGCCACGCGAACCTCGTGAACCATGCTGCCGGATGGCTGGAAGCCGGCCTCACGGCGTCGTTCGAGAAACTCATCGTGGATGCCGAGATGTTGCAGATGATGACAGAGTGGATGCGGCCGATCGTCATTAGCGAAGACGAGCTGGCGCTCGCTACGATCGGCGAGGTGCCACCGGGCGGACACCATTTCGGCACGTCGCATACACTGGCGCGATACGAGACCGCGTTCTACGCGCCGATGCTGTCCGACAGGAAGAACTTTGAGATGTGGCAGGAAGGCGGCAGCAAGGATTCGGCCACGCGCGCCAACGCCATCTGGAAGAAACTGCTCAGCGAGTACGTCAAACCGGCTATCGATCCGGCCATCGAAGAAGAACTCACGGCGTATGCAGCGAGACGCAAGGAAGAAATCGCCGCATCCGGCTGACAGCAAGGCGATGCGTAGATAATGCGAATAGCGACCAGAAACAATAAGAGGTGATGCCAGTGCGCCCGACGCTGAATGTCCTTAGCGACGACCTTATCGAAAAGATCCTGGACAACGCCAAGCGGCTCATGGCGCAAACCGGTATGAAAATCGCGGGCCGGAGATGAAGAAACGCCCGCTGGAGCACCGATTGGTTGTGCTAGTATCTTAAACACAGCGGTCCTACGCGGGCAT
>CAYXKM010000028.1:0-5169 GCA_964465665.1 uncultured Woeseiaceae bacterium | reverse complement strand
TCGTCAGCTTTCGTCGTCGTCGCAGGTTGCGCTGGCACCGCCGTAGCTTTGACAGCCGGGATTTGCTCAACCTTGGGCGACCCGGGTCGTGAGGGCTGCGCTGTGGGTTGCGCCGGTTTGAGCGTCGATGACTTCGCGCGTGTATCGATACGCAGATCCCCGGACAAGGTCGGGATATCGTCGAGCGTCGGCACCGAGTATTCGGCCGCGGATTTCGATTTTGGCGTGATCGCTGCGGCGCCGTTGCTCTTTGCGGGCATCACGAGGTCTGTCAGGTCCGGCAGATCGGCATCGGCTGGCAAGGCGGCGAGTTGGGGCTGGGTATCCTGGATCAGCTCCGGAATCTCCTCGACTTGCAGTTCGTCGGATTTGGCTTCGACGATCACGGCTGCAGGTACTGGCAGCGCGACTCTCGCGGCCGGCGCTTTCGGCGCCTCGGCGACTGCAGCTGAGTTCGATACTTCCCTGACAGCCGGCGCTTTCGGCATGACAAGCGCAGCCGGTGCCTTGGGCTGGACAGTTGCAGCCGGTGCTTTCGGAACCTGCGGGGCAGCGGGTGTTTTCGGCAGTTCAATGGTGGCCGATGTCTTTGGCGGTTCCGCCGCCGGCAGCGTTTTGGGAACTTCTGCAGGTGCTGACACTGCTGTCGCGGAATTTGCGAGCGGTGGCCGCCGGACCTCTTGCTCCGGCGTAAAAGGGACTACGGGTATCGGCTCGAATTCGGTGACGACGGGTTTGGGCGCAGCCGCTTCCACTTTGGCAACAGGCTTGGCAGGCGCCGGAGTCGCTGCCGGTTTGACGTCGACCCTGGCGCGTTGAGGCGTCGCAGCCATCGGCGTTGGCGAGCCGGCGTCCCGGTCGGCTTTTCGTAACAATCGGATGCGGCCGGGCGGCAAAGTCGGTTGCAGACCGAACTCCTCGTTGGCTATGTGCTGAACGAGCTGCGGCATGATCAGGGTTGCGCCGGCTTCTGCGGCTGCAGCCATTACCGATTCGCAGAGGTTGTTCACAACGCGTGGCACGCCCTCCGAGCAGCGATACAGCATGTCGACGGCGCCCGGATCGAAAATCGCATCCGCTTCGCCCCCGACAGCGCGGATGCAATGCTTGATATAACCCTGCACTTCGGCCGCAGTAAACGGGCTGATGCCCTGCCGCAATCGAATGCGTTGCCGCAGGCGGGCAA
This sequence comes from uncultured Woeseiaceae bacterium, assembly GCA_964465665.1. Lineage (GTDB taxonomy): Bacteria > Pseudomonadota > Gammaproteobacteria > Steroidobacterales > Woeseiaceae > JAKEGN01. The sequence goes on along the minus strand of CAYXKM010000028.1, from coordinate 3,983 downwards.
GGGTTGGTTGCGACAGTTGCTCGGCCAGCGACGGCTGTCCCATCAATACTATGCAGGCGCCGGCACTGTCGGCGCTGTCGGAAGCGGTCAGTGCCTCGAGTTCGATCAAGGCATCGTTACCGATGCGCTCAGCGTCTTCAACGATGATGAATGCACGCGTACCGCCGGCCGCCCAGTCGTGCAGCAGTCTCTTGAAAGCGGCAAAGCGCTGAATGGTGCCGTTAGGCTGGCGGCTGACGTTGAATTCGGTCAGCAGCAACTCGAGCACCTCGTCGGCTGCGAGCTGCATGCGTCCCACTCGCGCCACGGCCCGTTTGCCGGTCAGGCTTTCCAGCGCGCGATTGACCACGACGGTCTTGCCGACACCGACAGCACCGGTAACGCTGACCACGGCATCCGGTGGGGCCAGCGCTTTTTTCAGACTTGCCATGACCTTGACCTGCGCGGGGCCGACGAAAATGCCCGATGCGTCGGGGCCGGGGCGGAAGGGTCGTGACTTGAGACCGAAATGTTTCTCGTACATGGCAGCTCTGTTGACAGTTTTCCTGCGACGTCAACGGCAAAGACACGTTTGCCGTAATGGCAGTCTGCCGATGATTCACCGGGACTGCAGGGAGTTATGTCACAGAAAGCGAGGCTGGCCGCGGCGTTTGACGGCTCCTGCCGCCGGTCCAGGGGAGCTTTGCGGTGTTATGTTTAATCGTGGCGTCAAATGCGTGCGAAATCGGGCCTTTGCTACACTGCCGATCCATGGACAGGTTCCTGCAGGCGGCGATTGCGGAGGCCCGCAAAGGGCGGGATGCCGGCGGTGTGCCGATCGGCTCGGTGCTGGTGATTGACGGCGAGATCGTCGGCCGCGGGCACAACCAGCGGCTGCAGAAAGGCAGCGCGGTCCTGCACGCGGAAATGGATTGCCTGGAAAAGGCCGGCCGCCTGACCGCCGCAGAATACCGGCGAGCGACGCTGTACTCGACCTTGTCCCCCTGCGATATGTGCAGCGGGGCAATCCTGCTGTACCGCATTCCGCGGGTCGTCATAGGGGAGAACACGACCTTCAGCGGGCCCGAGGAATACCTGCGTTCACGAGGCGTCGAACTACAGTATGCGGACAGCAACGAGTGCCGGCAGCTGATGAACGACTTCATCGCTGCGAGCCCGTCTCTTTGGAACGAGGACATCGGAGAAACCTGAAAGAAAATCGGGCATGCTGCCGATAGTAACGGCGGCAGTCAGGGCCCAATGCTGAGACTTAAATATCCGCCTTCGGATATGCCAAGGAAAACGCCCAGCGTATCGCTGCTCCAGAAAGTTACCAGCCGGTCGCTGTCAAACTCCGCAAGGCGGTATGACAGCGAGCCGCGGTCGGCGAAAACGTCCACGAGCTGGAAGTCGTAAACGGACTGGCCGGCACCTTGCCAGGCGACGCCCGTCGGCTCATGCAGGCTGAACGGAATTGCCAGCGACGGCGTGATCATGTGCGCTTCGACGCACCAGCGTTTCGGCAACAATGAGGTGCCGGCCTCGACCGCCATGACGGTCGTATTCGGCCTCGCGGCAGCCGGCGGTTCCTCGGCGACGGCCTGGATCGCCAATGGCATCATCACTGACGCTGTCGCTGCAGCCACCATCCTGGTCACTTTCCTGTTCATTGGCACGGCTCCCTGCCATCGTCACAGCGCGACTCGAACGAGAGGGATTATGCCGTCGAACAACGAATGCTCACAGGAACTGCATCAAGCTCGCGGGCAGTTGTTGCCGATGCTATATGTCAAATAGGGCGCTAGCCTACGCGCCTATCCTCCGGCGTTGCGTAATTCGTTTTCGATCCAGACATCGACCAGCTCGTCGAGGATGTCGATCGGCAGAGAGCCACTGCCAATGACCGTATCGTGAAAGCGTCGCAGATCGAAGTCGACACCCAGAACTCGCTCAGCCTTTTCCCGCAGGGCGCGAATGCGGATTTCACCGATCTTGTAGGCCAGCGCCTGCGCCGGCCAAGTAATGTACCGGTCGACCTCGCTCTCTACTTCCGGTTCGCTCAGCGCCGTATTCTGCAATATGAAACGGATTGCATCCTCGCGTGTCCAGCCGAATGCGTGCATGCCGGTATCGACCACCAGCCGGCAGGCACGCCAGGCTTCATAAGTCAGGCGGCCGAAATCACTGTACGGATCGGTGTAAAAACCCATTTCCTTTCCCAGGCTCTCCGAATACAGACCCCAGCCTTCGCCAAAGGCCGAGTGATATACCGTGCGGCGGAACTCCGGCAGGTCGAGCTCCATCGCCAGCGCCGTTTGCAAATGATGCCCGGGCACGCCTTCGTGCAGGGTGAGCGCTTCCAGCACGTACAGCGGTTCCGAATCGAGACTGGCGGCGCCGACGAAATAGGTTCCCGCGGTTTTGCCGTCACCGGCGGACGGCATGTAATAGGAGCCGCGGCCCGGATTGGCCTTGATGTTGTAGGTGCCGCGCGGAAGCACGGTAAAAAATCGCGGCAGCTCGCCCTCGGCAGTCTTCGCTATCAGCGCCGCGCGCCCGAGGAGCTCGGGGATGTCTTTCGCGTAAAAGCGCGGATCGGTGCGAAGAAACTGCAGGAACGCGGCGAAATCTCCGCTGAAACCGCTCGCCTTGATAATCGAATCCATTTCCTGGCGTATGCGAGCCAGTTCGGATTTTCCGAGTTCGTGGATCTCGGCCGACGACATGTCCGTGGTCGTGAAATAACGCACGCGCCAGGCGTAGAAGTCGAGGCCACCCTCGAGCGATCCGATCCCGGCCGCTTTGCGACAATGCGGCATGTATTCGGTGTTGAAGTATTGCAGCAGCTCGCGAAACGCAGGGATGACTTTTTGCGAGATGAGCGAGCTTCCTTTCTTTGTTATAGCTTCTTGCGTTGCAGCAGGGACCGATATGGGAAATCGTTCAAAGGGCCCGTAAAGTGAGCTCTTTGTCGGATCATCGACGATGAGCGCCCGAATGCTTGCCCAAACGTTTTGCATGGCATCGCATTGCTGCGTGTAACCGCGCGCGACACCCTCACGCATGAGGTCGAGGTGCTCGCGGTTGAACCGCGGAAAGTCTTCGAGGCTCACCAGGTAATTGTCGTAATCGTCTGTCGTGAGGAACGACATACCGGCCGGTGCGTCCGCGAAATAGGTGTGATAGCCGAACATCGATGTTATGGGGAAGACGTGGTCCGGTTGGCGGTAGCTTTCCTGTTCCGTTAGCCGCTCGTATTCGAAGAGCTTGTAGGACAATTGTTGCGCGGCAGACAATCCGGCGACATCGATTGCGGCAAGTCTGCCGAGTACTTCGTCGTTGTACTGTTGCCGCCGCTCACGCGCATCGTTCGTGAATTCCGCCAGCTTGCCGGCCATGCGCCACGCGTCCGGGTCCGTGCGGAAGAACACCTGCTCCCGAACTGCGGTGGCCCGATGTTCCTCGATCAGTTTGTCGAAGTCTGCTGCCGGAGTTGCCTGCGTCACGACCGCTGTGAAACAGTAAAGCAGGATCAGGCTGGCCGCTTTTTGCATTCGATGATCGAAAAACATGGTGTCCTCCAGTCGCATTGCAATGCACTTTACCGCGTGTGTGGAGATTAGGGTAAAGCTTTGTGCCAGAATCCGCTGTCATGAATACTCTATCGCGCACCGAAGCATCGTTACCCGGTCAGTGGTATTACGATGCCGGGCATTACGCGCTGGAACTCGACGCCGTCTGGTACCGTGACTGGGTTTGTGTCGGTCGGCTGGATCAGATTCCGCACGTCGGTGATTTCTTTCTTGCCACCATCGGTACCCAGCGGCTGGTTATCACGCGCAATACGGACCATGAGTTGCGCGTGTATCACAACACCTGCCGCCACCGCGGATCCGTATTGTGCATCGAGGAACGCGGCCGGTTTCGCAACGGCCGCATCGTCTGCCCGTACCACACCTGGACGTACACCCTGGACGGCGAGCTCACCGCCACCCCCTCGAAAT
>CAYXKM010000027.1:0-9760 GCA_964465665.1 uncultured Woeseiaceae bacterium | reverse complement strand
ATGCTGACGGCGAGTATCAGCTGGACAGCACTGCCCGATTCGGTCGATGGAGAACGACTTCCAAGTCTTGCACCGCTGGTCAGGCAGGTCGCGCCGGCTGTCGTCAACATCCGGGTCAGCCAGACGCTGAACCAGCGATCCCCGTACGGCGACGAGATGTTCCGCCGTTTTTTCGGTTTGCCGGACGTGCCGGGCGGCTCGCAGGAGATAGCGAGTGCCGGCTCCGGTGTCATCGTTGATGCACGAAACGGCTACATACTTACCAATCATCATGTGGTCGAGAACGCCAACAAAATTCAGATTTCGCTGTTGAACGAGCAGACCCTCGATGCCGAAGTCGTCGGTTCCGATGCAGCGACCGACATCGCTGTCATCAAGGTCGATCCGAAAGGCCTTGTCGATCTGCCGATCGGCGATTCCGATGAAGTGGAGGTCGGGGATTTCGTCATTGCAATAGGCAACCCGTTCGGCCTCGGTCACACGGTTACCTCCGGCATCGTAAGCGCACTCGGCCGCACCGGTATCAACCGCAATGGCTATGAAGATTTCATTCAAACCGATGCCTCGATCAACCCGGGCAACTCCGGTGGCGCGCTCGTCAACATGAAGGGCGAGCTGATCGGCATCAATTCCGCAATCATCAGCAGAACGGGTGGCAATGTGGGCATCGGTTTCGCGGTGCCGTCGGAGATTGCCCGATCCATCATGCGCCAGATACTGGACTTCGGTGAGGTGCGCCGCGGATTGCTTGGCGTGTCCATCCAGACCATCGATACGGAAAGTGCCAAGGCCCTGGGCGCTGAAGTCGAAAGTGGAGCACTGGTTTCGGCAATCGAGCCCGGATCCGCTGCCGAACAGGCCGGGCTGCTTGTTGATGACATCATCACCAAGGTCAACAACAAGAAAATCAACAACAGTCGTGAACTGGCAAACGCAATTGGTCTCAAAGGTTCCGGTGAGAAAGTGGACATCGAATTTGTGCGTGGCGGCAAAGCCAGATCTGCCACCGCAGTCCTCGGCCAACAGACCGTTTCGCAAAGCGACGGTACCGAAATTCACCCCGGACTGGCGGGCGCGCGCTTCTCGGCCACGTCGACGGCCAGCAGTGGCGGCATCGATGTCATCGAAGTGGAGCCCGGCAGCCCTGCCGCGCAAAGAGGTCTCCGTGCCGGCGATGTCATAACCGCAGTCAACCGGCAACCGGTACAGAATCTGCAACAGCTGCGCGCTATCGCGGAAAACAACCAGATTCTGTTCCTGCTGGTGCGCCGTGGTGACCGCGCGCTGATGCTGCAGATTCGATAACGAGATGTTGAAAGAGGGCTTTCCGACTTTTTTTCAACATCGAAACCGCTGTCATATCGCAATCACCTTCCTGTTCGTAAGCTTCAGTTCGCCCGGCGCGGCAGCGGCTGTGGATGGCGAAACAGATCTTGTCCGTCAGCGCGCTGCATTTGCGGAGGCCTACCCGCAAGCCGAGCTGGGAAACTGGGAGGCTGTCGCCGAACGGCAGGAACTCCTTGAAGACTATGTTCTTTGGCCGGACCTTCGCGCCGTTTACCTGAAAGCCCGAGTCAACCATCCCCGGTTCGACGCAACCGATGAAGCCGCAGTTGTCGCATTCCTTGCGGAATTCGGCTCACTGAGGGCCGTTCGCGACCTGCGATATACCTATGCCCTGAAACTGGCCTCAACCGGCCGCCTGACGGATTACCTGGCCGTATACCGGCAGAACTATCAGGGACTCGCTATCCCGAAGCTCGACTGTCTGTCACTGCAAGCCGAGATTGACGCGGGCCATCGCGACCAAGTCATCCATCGAGCTACCGAACTGTGGATGGTGGGCCGCAGCCAGGAAGACGAATGCGACCCTGTGTTCGACTACCTGCGCGCGGAGCAGCTGCTTGGCACCGAGTGGTACCGCGAACGTTACGCGCTTGCGATAGAGGCCCGCGAGTTTCCGCTCGCCCGATACCTGTCCGGACCGCTCGAGCCACGCTACCGCGAACTTGCCACAGAGTGGCTTGCGGCGCGCGACGACCCGTCGGCATTCCTCGAAAAGCATGCGGATGACGCCGACAACCCAACGCGCCGGCAGCAGTTGTTGTATGCAATCGAACAGCTGGCGTACCACGATCCCGGCACGGCATTGACGGCGTGGCGAAATCTCCGGGATCGGTATGCATACTCCGATGAGCAGATCGCAGCCACTTCACAGCACGTCGCACTCTGGGCCGCTCGACGGCAATTGCCGCAAGCGCAGGACGCACTTCTCGATCTTCCGCTGACAGCAATCAATACCGAGGTGCTGCGCTGGACGGTGAGAAGCAGCCTTCGCGGGCAGGACTGGCGGCGCGTGATCGACAGCATCGCCGCCATGCCGGTGGCCGACCAGTCAGACGAGCAGTGGCAATACTGGCATGCGCAGGCTCTACACAACATCAAGCAGGACGATCACGCCCAGTCGATCCTGGATCAGTTGTCCGGCACGAGAAGCTACTACGGATTCCTGGCGTCCGACGATATCGGCATTGATTACACGTTTGGTCACGTGCCGGTAAACGCTGACGACGATGTTTTGGCAACATTTGCAGCCGATCCGGCGCTGATTCGTGCGCGGGAGTTGTTCATGGTGGGCCAGGACAGCAAGGGCCGAGCCGAATGGGATGTATTCGTTGCCAATCTCGGTGCCAAAGAGAAAATCCAGGCTGCGTTGCTCGCGCATCGATGGGGCTGGCATTCACGCGCGATATCTGCAGTAGCAAGCGCCGGCCAGTACGATGATCTCGACATTCGGTATCCGTTGCCGTACCAGGAAACCTTCGCGCAGTATTCCTCCGATGCCGGTATTGCGCCGAGTTGGGCTTACGGCGTTGCGCGAAGCGAAAGTCTTTTTATGAGTGACGTGCGGTCAGGAGCCGGAGCCGTCGGCATCATGCAGGTCATGCCCGATACCGGGAGAATGACGGCCAGGGAAATTGGCGCCCCCTATTTCGGGGTCAGCACACTGGTCGATCCGGCCAGCAATATTCGCCTCGGCACTACCTACCTCGGCAAGATGCTGGCTCGATTCGACGGGAATCCAATCCTTGCGACCGCGGCCTACAACGCCGGACCGATCGCAGTCGCATCCTGGCTACCAGCCGCAGACGAAATCGACGCGCGAGTCTGGATCGAAAATATTCCATACAACGAAACGCGAGACTACGTGCGACGTGTACTGGCTTCGGAGGTGATATTTCACTGGCGGATGACCGGCGAGGCACGCCGAATATCCAGCGGATTGCCGTCGGTTCCGGCAACCGGGTCGCCCGACCGAGTGGCGAAAAGCGACTGAAACAGATCAGGTGCCCTGGTCCGTATGCGCGGCGATCCGGTCGAGTTCGACATCACGTTCGTCTTTGTTCATCTCCGCCAGGACTTCGGCCCTGGCATAGAAACAGCCGAAATCACCACCACAGTCGTCCAGCATCACGGTGAACGCCGGAGCCAGGCCCTCGTACAGCCCGATCAATGCAATGCGCGCATTGTTCAGATTCCCGCTGATCCAGTACCCGGCACCATTCGCAGTCCCGTCATAACGGCCGGCGTCTTTCGCAAGTTCTTCGAAAATCTGCCGCTTCCTCGCGCGCATAACTTCCGAGTCCAGTCCCGATGCATACAGGACTTCCAGATTCCTGCGGGCCGCCATCGCCAAGTTCAACACTATCTCGTTGACCGCTCGGCGCCTTGCCCGCGCCTCGAGATCCGCGGGTGTGCCTCGCGCAGCAAGCCAGCGATCAAGACCTGCGTCAGCAACAGTGGTTGCAAATGACTCGTTGAAGCGCGTATCACCCTTGATGTAAAGCTTTTGGTGCGCCAGCTCGTGGAACAGCGTCGCAACGAGTTCCGTGTCGTTCCAGCGCATCATCGTATTCAGCACTGGATCAGCAAACCGGCCGAGAGTCGAGTATGCGGACACACCACCGACCATAACGTCGAACCCGTCGGACGCGAGTTCATCCGCCAGCACCTTGGCGCTCGCCTCCGAGAAATAGCCTCTGTACGCGACGCAGCCTGCAACCGGATAGCACCATTGCTTCGGATGGAGTGAAAACTCGGGTGCAGCAATGACGTTCCACACGACGTAATCGCGTTCAAGATCAGCATAGCTCAGATAGCTGTCGTTATCGGGTAACAGCAGTTCGTCAACAGCGAATCGCCGGGCCTCGCGAACCATGATGAGCCTTTCGCGCAGCTCGTCCGGCGTCGATGCATCGGCGATAACTTCCTCGACTGGCCGCCGCCGTTGCATGAGATCGTATTGACCACGCGCAGCCTGGACGTAGTAGCAACCTTCAAGGGCAAGCAGCGATACGAGCAATATGGCAATGGACCAGCGTTTGACTTTTGCCTCGATTGCCGGCCGGTGACCATTCCGGAAATGCACGTTTTGCAATTTAGTCGCTCACGGCTGGCGGGAAAGCTAGAATGAAAGCATGGAAGTTTACCTTGTTGGCGGCGCGGTTCGAGACGAACTGCTGGAATTGCCGGTGCGCGAACGGGACTGGTGTGTAGTTGGCGCAACCCCGGACATGCTTGGCGCCATGGGATATCGCCAGGTCGGCAAGGACTTCCCTGTATTTCTGCATCCGCAGTCCGGCGAGGAATACGCCCTGGCTCGAACCGAGCGCAAGACCGGCAGCGGATACCATGGCTTCAGTTTCGATACCTCGCCGGAAGTCAGTATCGAGGAGGACCTCGGTCGCCGCGATCTGACCATCAATGCCATTGCGCGAGATCCCGATGGCAGGATCATTGATCCGTACGGCGGTGCTGCCGATATCCGGTCGCGGACCTTGCGGCATGTATCGGATGCATTCGATGAGGATCCGGTCCGGTTGCTCCGGGTTGCGCGGTTCGCCGCGCGGTTTGCCAACCTCGGATTCCGCATTGCTCCCGAGACCTTGCAGAAAATGCGCAACATGGTCGAGGCCGGCGAGGTGCATGAACTGGTGCCGGATCGAGTGTGGAAGGAAACACAGTCCGCGCTTGCGGGAAACGACCCGCAGGTGTTTTTCAGCGTACTGCGCGAATGCGGTGCGCTTGGAATCGTGTTCCCGGAGATCGACGCCCTGTTCGGCATTCCGCAGCCTGCCAAATGGCACCCGGAAATCGATAGTGGCGTACACACGATGATGGTTCTCGAGCAGGCATCACGGCTGACTGACAAGGCGGATGTGCGTTTTGCCGCATTGGTCCATGATCTCGGCAAGGCAACGACAGCGAAGAAGCACTTGCCTAAACATCCGGGACACGAGAAACGCAGTGTCCGGCTGGTGACAGCTCTTTCCAAACGTCTGCCGGTACCCGTCGCCTGGCGCGAACTGGGGGTGCTGACAGCGGAGTTTCATGCGCATTGCCATCGCGCATTCGAACTCCGGCCGGCTACGGTACTCAGGGTGTTGCAACGTCTGGATGCGTTCCGTCGCCCGGACCGGTTTGAGAAATTCCTGCTCGCGTGCGAGGCCGACGCGCGCGGCCGCACCGGATATGAGAATCGGCCGTATCCGCAGGCACAGTATTTGCGCGGCGCATTGACAGCGGCATTGGCGGTGTCCGGTGCCGGGCTTGCCGAAGAGGATCTCAGCGGCGCGGAAATCGGCGCTGCGATCAACAAAGCGCGCCTGGCCGCGATCACGCAGTTCAGGGAGACGGCAATTCAAGTACCGAAAAAGTAATAAAACACGGAAAACGTTATCGTCTTGCCGAATGATTCCGAATAGTCATAGGCGAATCGGAATTCCATGTCACTGAACTGATTGACCGGTGCAAGCAATCCTGCGCCTATCGAATCAACCCGACCTTGATCGAGCGCCGTCTGCCAGCGCTCGATACGCAAGTCGATGATCCGTAATCCCAGCGAGCGGTCGATTCCCGCGCTGAAACGATAGTCCAGCAAGCTGTTCATCAGGCCGAGCCGGGACGTCGAAAAAATTCTCAGGACATCGATATTGGGCTGCAGATTGATGTTTCTCGAATAGTGATAGCCCATGCCGCTCAATGAAAGCGATGTGGCGTTGCCAACGGCAAAACGCGCCTTGGCGCCGTAACCGTCGCCATGGAATTCTGCAACCCTGGGTCGCGGCAAGACGTTCGTTCCGAACGTGAGATCAAAATTGCGGCGCTCGTAGTCCGCGGAAACCGACAAAGCATCATTCCGGAAATAGATCGAGGCACGCAGATCGGCCGATTCCAGGACTTCGTCGTCTCCCCAGTAAGCGGCTCCCAGGCGGAGTCCGAACGGCCTGAACCAGTGGTCGATGGCTACGTCGGCAAGGTCCGTGTCCAGCGAGATCGGTCCGTTACCGGTCCGGGTACGAGCGAGGAAAGCCGAAAGCCACGTATCCTTCGCTATTCCGACATCGCCGAATACAGCAACAGCACGCCCGCCCGCTGTATCGGCCTCACCGCCGAAACCGAGTATGTAGCCGTCACCATCCGCCGCGGCGACGCGCGTCAGCAACAATATTGCAGCTGCAACGATCGGCAAATCAGACCAGGACATACAATATGACAGCGGCGAGTAGCACCCTGTACAGTGCAAACGGGAGTAGCCCGATCCGGTTGACAAAGCGCATGAAGAATTCGATGGTGAGATAGGCGACGACGGCTGAGACCGTTGCTGCGAGCAGCAGATCTCCCCAGGCCACTGCATCAGGCGACAGGATCAGTTTGCCGAACTCGTAGAATGCGGCGAGCAGGATGACCGGTACTGCCAGCAGGAATGAAAAGCGTGCCGCATCCTGCCGCTGCAATCCGAGCAAAAGGCCTGCTGTGATCGTGATTCCGGACCTCGACGTGCCCGGCACGAGTGCCAGTGCCTGCGCAATACCTATCCAGACGGCATCTTTCAGACCCACATCCACGATCACCCGCTGCTTCCGTCCGATGCGATCGGCGATCGCGAGCAGCACGCCGAAACCGGCCAGCGTTGTTGCAACCACGACCGGACTGCGCAGGTGCTCCTCGATCCAGCCCGCCAGTGCCAATCCTGCCGCCGCCGCGGGAATCGTGCCCACGGCCAGGGCGACAGTCATGCGCGCATACGGTGTGCGAATTTGCCCGTGCAGGATTTCCATCGAGCCGGCCAAGATACCCGCAATGTCCCTGTGAAAATAAGCGCAGACTGCAACAAGCGAGCCGAAGTGCACGGCAACGTCGAATTCCAGCCCCTGGTCCTTCCAGTCGAGGAAACTCGGCACGAGCACGAGATGCCCGGAGCTCGAGACAGGCAGGAATTCCGTGAGGCCCTGCACTATTGCCAATACGATGATTTGAATCAAAGTCATGAGTCATCCCTGAACGTTTCGCCGCGCATCAAATCGTATGTGCCCGGTCAGACTGTCTCAAAGCCGAGGGCACTTCGTTACTGCCCTTGCTCAGCCCGAGGCACTTGAAGTGTTCACCCATCTCGCCCGGCAGCGTAAGTAATTTCACCTGGCGCGACAGTTCGAATTGTTCCCTGACCGGCAGCGTCGAAAGTTGTTCCAGTTCACGTTGCAGGCCACCGTCCAGGAGAAAATGCGCCTGGGTGACGAAACCCGCGACTTCCATGCCACTGTTCACAGCCGCATCCGCAACCAGCGAAAAGTCTACCGATGCCGTCAGGTCCTGGATGCCCGGAAGTATCAGCGGTTCATGGTGTACCCGATGCCGGAAATGGCACCGTAACCAGCCGCCATGTTGCTCCGCAGAATAGTATTCGCGCCTCGACATCCCGTAATCGAAAAGAAATACAAAGCCCTCGCTGATGCAGGCAGCCAGGTCCCCGATCCATGCCGGCATCGCCAGGCAAATTTCGGACACATACCCGTCGGGCAAAGTTGTCGAGAGCTCCGATTCAATCCGGCGGACGGCCGCGAGCAAGCTCGCTGTCGCATCCTGCTCCAGCCACTCGAATCCCGAAGCTCCCGCCGATACGCGTAGCTCCAGGACCTTACCATCGCGAACGACAAACCGGCTCACCGGCAGCGCGTCCGCCACTTCGTTTGCGATCACCACACCGGCGAATGTCCGCGGCCAGCCGGGTATCCATTCAACGCGCCGCAGCACAGCCGGCAATTCTCCGACGATGCGATGCTTTTGCCGCGCCTGCAGCTCGGCGGACGGCTCGAGAATAAAATACTTCTCCGGAAGGGCGTTCAAAGCAGCAAGTTTGCCCAATATCTGAATCGCCAGTGCACCGCTGCCAGCGCCCACTTCAAGCAATTGACTGGCCGACAGCCTGGGCAGCAGTTCTGCGCATTGAACGGCCAGCACTCGGCCGAACAGCGGTGACAATTCCGGGGCCGTGACGAAATCACCGCCCGGTCCGAACTTGGTCGAGCCTGCGTTGTAGTAGCCAAGACCGGGGGCATACAAGGCATGCTGCATGAATTCTGCAAAGCCAATACTTCCACCGGACTCGGCAATCCTCGCGCGAATGTAGGTGGCAACGGCATTGCTGTGCGCGACGCCGGCAGGATCCGGCACCGGCAGACCCGAAAGGACATCTGGCTTAGCTTGCATTGGCATGCGTAGTCTCGAACAATGACGGCAATGTATTGCGACAGCCGCAGGAAAGCCATGAGCGACTCGATATTTTGCGGAATTCTACCGAGACGGCTGTCGAATGCCTGAAGTCCGGGACCGATCGCTTGCCGGCAAAACGGTGCTCGTAACCGGTGCAGCCCGACGCATCGGCGCAGCCATCGCTGCAACTCTGCACGACGCTGGCGCAAACGTCGCTATACACTGCCGGGGATCGGCACCTGCCGCAGCCGAGCTGTCAGGTTCGCTCAATCGCTTGCGTGCCGATTCGGCGCGGGTTTTTCCCGCGGATCTTGTTGCTGCGGAAGCACCGACGACGCTGGTCGCATCGGTCATCGAATGGTCCGGGCAACTGGACGTCCTGGTCAACAACGCGTCGAGTTTCTATCCCACGCCGGTCGGATCGATTACCGATGCACAATGGGACGATCTTGTAGGCAGCAACCTCAAAGCGCCGTTGTTTCTATCGCAGGCCGCGCTACCGCACTTGAAGGCGCGGCGCGGCGTGATAATCAACATCGTCGACATACACGCACAACGGCCATTGCGGAATCACGCCGTTTACGGTTCCGCGAAAGCCGGCCTCGCCATGCTGACACGTTCACTTGCCAAGGATCTCGCGCCCGAGATTCGCGTCAACGGCATTTCGCCGGGTGCGATCCTGTGGCCGGAGAACGACATGAGCCGTGAAACCAGGGACCTGATACAGCGCCAGATTCCACTCGGCCGTACCGGCAACCCGCAGGACGTAGCCGACGGTGTCCTTTATCTTGTGCGCGACGCCCCCTACGTGACCGGTCAGATTCTTGCCATAGACGGTGGCCGGTCGATCGGCTGGTAAGCGATCACTACGCGTTTGCAAAATCGAGCCACGGCGGTCCTCGCCGCGATCTCCCGTCCAGTTTGTGGGTGTATTCGGTTTTCGTCAGGCCGGGTATTTAGTCGAGGGCAACCTCGCACGGCGTCAGCTGATGACTGCGGCTGTCGAATTCACGCCAATGCTGCGCAATGGTCTTGCCGGTCGCGGGATGGCGGTAGTCCGGCGCGATATCAGCCAGCGGTTTAAGAACGAAACTGTACTCAAGAACATCTTTTCTCGGCACACGGAGTGGTGGCTCGTCGATGCACTCCTGGCCGTAAAGCAGCAGATCTATGTCCAGCCGCCGCGAAAAAAACTTCTCACATCCAC
>CAYXKM010000026.1:0-4174 GCA_964465665.1 uncultured Woeseiaceae bacterium | reverse complement strand
ATTGACCACGATAATCTTCGATTGAATGCAGTTGTCCGTTTTGATCCTGCAATTCAAAATCAGGCGCTGGCTGGCCGGCAACCAGTTCATCGGCAACTGCGGAACCTGCAACTGTCAGAAGCGTCAGCAACACTAGATACTGCGACCATTTGGACGACGAAACGCGACACATGTTTGTATTCCTCATCAGTCTGGCATCGTTGAGTCAGAGATGTGTTTGCACAGCGGTGTTTGTGCAACTCACGAGTCCGCTATAATACGCCTTGAAAATGAAAAATCACCCCGAAGTCCGGAAAACGGCACTGGTTTTGCCTGGCGGCGGCGCGAGAGGGGCTTTCCAGGTCGGTGTGCTCAAGGCAATTGCCGAGTTGCTGCCACCCGGATCCGCCAACCCTTTCCACGTCCTGAGTGGTACATCCGCAGGGGCCATAAATTGCGTGGTTCTGGCTACCAAAGCCCGCCGATTTCGTGTCGCCGCAGCGGAACTCGAACAGGTCTGGAGCAACTTTCGCAGCGAACAGGTTTTCCGTACTGACAGCTGGACCATGCTAAAGAGCAGCCTGCATTGGCTGCTTGCGATTGTACTCGGCGGGTATGTCGTCGGAGTCCCGAGGTCATTGCTGGACAACTCGCCGCTGGCTGAACTGCTAAGTCGCAATATCCGGTTTCCGCGCCTCCAGGCGTGCATTGACAAAGGGTACCTGGAGGCGGTCGCTGTCACCGCAGCGAGCTACGGTTCCGCGCGGTCGACGACGTTTTTCCAGGCTCACGGCGACCGCGAGACGTGGACACGAACCCGGCGGCGCGGCGTCAGTGCCCAGATACAACTCGATCACCTCATGGCAAGCATCGCCGTGCCCATGATTTTTCCACCCGTACGCATCAATGGCGAGTACTTCGGCGACGGCGCCATGCGCCAGGCAACGCCGCTGAGCCCTGCAATTCACCTGGGCGCCGACAGGATACTGGTCATCGGAGTCCGCGATGAAACGGCGGACCCGCCCGGCAACCCGGATCAGCCGGCGCCATTTCCGAGCTTCGTGCAGATTGCCGGTTACATGCTGGACACCCTGTTTCTCGACGGTATGTATGCGGATCTCGAACGCATGACAAGAATCAATCAACTTATCGATTCGGTCGATCCGGCCACGCGTGGTGGAGTCTCTGCATTGATGCGGCCCATCGACACGATGATCGTCGTGCCGAGCCGCGACCTGCGGGAACTGGCGCTCGAGTATCGCAAGGACATGCCGCGACCGGTGCGCGCGCTGCTACGGGGAATTGGCGGACGTGGCCGCGGAGAAGGCCGGTTGCTGAGCTACCTGTTGTTCGAGCAATCCTACACCCGCGAATTGATACGACTGGGATACAACGACGCCATGAAGGTGCGCGATCAACTGCTGGCATTTGTCACCGGCAAGGACGTGCCAAGGCTCATGGCACCGGCTTGGGTGCAACGGGACCTCGATAGCCTTTGATCAAGACCAGCGGCGTTGCGCAGGCCGCTGCCAAAAGCGAACCGGTCGCGATTGCGGATTGCACCTGCCCAATACGTCAATCGGCTCGCTGTGGCGGCGTGCCGATTTCGTTGTGGCGGGCGAGGACGGGGTCGTGAAGCCGTCGAAGCTCTGCGGCGAGTTTTTCCGTCATATAGACCGAGCGATGCTGGCCACCGGTGCAGCCGACTGCCACCGTAAGATAACTTCTGTGAAAGCTGACGTACTGAGGAATCCAGCGACTTAGGAACGCCAGTATGTCGTCGAACATCTGCCGAAACTGAGGTTCGTTGTCCAGAAAGGCCTGCACGGCGGCGTCCTTGCCAGTCAGCTTGCGCAGGTCCGGCTCCCAGTAGGGGTTCGGCAGGCAACGCAGGTCGAACACGAAATCGGCGTCCGCGGGTATGCCGTGCTTGTAGCCGAATGATTCAATAAGAACCGACAGCATGTTGGACCTGCGGCGATCCACGCGTTCCCGGATTGCGTCCGCCAGGTCATAGACACTGGTTCGGGAGGTATCGATAACAAGGTCCGCGGCATTGATAATTTGCCCGAGAAGTTCGCGCTCGCGCGCGATCGCCGCCCTCAACTCAAGCCCGTCTGTAGCCAGGGGGTGTCGTCGCCGGGTCTCACTGTATCGCTTCAGAAGAATTTCATCGCTGGCCTGGAGAAACAGCAAATCGGTCTGGACATTGTTTCGACGCAGTTCCGCAATGACTCCGGGCAGAGCTTCCAGGTCACTTTTCCGGTTTCGCGCATCGACGCCGACCGCAACCAGGGATCCGGATTGATCGCGCGTGCCGGTCACCTCCTGCAACAGCGACTTGAGCAGTGCGGCAGGCAAATTGTCAATACAGTAGTAGCCAAGGTCCTCCAGGACATGCAGCGCAACGCTCTTCCCGGACCCGGAAAGACCGCTGACTATTATGAGCCTCATTGAGTCCGTGGCGGTCAAAGTGCCTTTCTGTTCCTCACGGCACGCCGATGGACATCTGCGAAAGGCCCGAACTGCGACTCGCCAGGTTCGGTGCCAGGCTCGGCAAAGCCGGCAATGATAACCTCGTACAACGCATGGCTGTTGCTTGCAGCCCGCAGCCTGTTGCGCAACGCAACGTCACTCAGGAATGCGGTAATTCTGCTGATGTCGTCGTGGTGACTCTCGTCAACCGCCTCAGGAACCATTAGACCGAAAACGAGATCGACCGGCTCGCCGTCTCCTGAGTCAAAGTCTACCGGTTCGGACAACCTGATGAGCGCACCGCTGCTCTGCGTGGCGCCCGGGACCCGGCAATGCGGAAAAGCGACGCCTTGTCCGAGGCTGGTACAGCCAAGGCGTTCACGCTCGATCAGCCTCGAAAAGATCTCTTCATTGGCAATAGCGGGGTTGGATTGAGCCAGCAATTCACTAAGAATCTCAAGACAGTGCTTTTTGCCGCGCGCTCGCGCATTGCAAAGGACATTTTCGGGCCGGATCAACTGTTCGGGTAGCATAGTAACGGAGTGCCTGACGACCAATCTTTAGTTTTCGCGAGATCGCGAGGTTCAGCGCAAACTCGACTGGCGCCGGTATCAATACAGATTCAAAACCACCTAATCGAATGACCGCTTGTTGGCATCTCTTGCATGATGATCCCCAAGCTTTTCCTTGTACTTTCGCACCTGCCGGTCGAGCTTGTCGACCAGCACGTCGATTGCTGCATACATATCTTCTTCAGTCGCATCTGCAAACAGCTTGCCGCCATTGACATTGACCGTTGCCTCAGCGGTATGCCTCAGTTTTTCCACTTTCAGGACGCAATGCACGCCTGAAACGAGGTCAAAGTGCCGCTCGATTTTCTCGATTTTGTTAACAACGTATGCACGCAGTGCATCGGTTACGTTTATG
Source organism: uncultured Woeseiaceae bacterium (assembly GCA_964465665.1). Lineage (GTDB taxonomy): Bacteria > Pseudomonadota > Gammaproteobacteria > Steroidobacterales > Woeseiaceae > JAKEGN01. Next base: position 793 of record CAYXKM010000026.1, on the reverse strand, counting down.
TGATGGCCGGTAACGCTCAATTGCATGATTTTCTCCCTTCGATATGTTGCAAGCTGTGAAGTTCCGCAGTCCCTCCTGAGCAGCTCCTTCAGCTTCCATTTCGGTTCAATGTAGCCACGAACCCTTTAGTTTTGCTCCGTGGCGGGCAAGCCCGTCTACCGGGGTTCTCTTACTCTTCGTTCGCTGGATGAAGCGATTTTCAGCGACTCGCGATACTTTGCGACGGTACGTCGTGCAACGGTGATTCCCTCTTTGGCCAATATCTTAGCAATCTTGCTGTCGCTCAAGGGTTTCGCCGGATTCTCTGCGCCGATCAGCTTCTTGATCTTGGCTCGCACGGATGTTGATGACTGATCCTCTCCGTCGACGGTCGACAGATGACTGGAGAAAAAGTACTTGAATTCAAACACTCCGCGAGGCGTGTGCATGTACTTGTTTGTTGTTACACGGGATATTGTGGATTCATGCATGCCGATGGCTTCCGCAACGTCTTTCAATACTAGCGGCTTCATCGCCTCGTCACCATGATCCAGAAATTCATGCTGGCGCGCCACTATGCTGGTAGCGACCTTAAGCAATGTTTCGTTTCGAATTTCCAGGCTTCGTACGAGCCAGCGCGCCTCCTGCAATTGAGTTTTCAGTGCCGCGTGGTCACCGTTGCCGCGCAACAATTTGGCATACTGCTGATTGACGGTAAGTTTTGGCACGCCTGAAGCGCTGATCTCGACCTGCCAGCGATTATCGATTTTGCGCACGAAGACGTCCGGGACGACATATTCAGTTGCCGTTCCGC
>CAYXKM010000025.1:0-22292 GCA_964465665.1 uncultured Woeseiaceae bacterium | reverse complement strand
GCGGCGCGGTCCAGAGATTGAGCTCGATGGGAAATGCCACCAGCACAACCACATAGCCTGCCATCGCCGGATTGAACAGGTTGAACCCGAGTCCGCCGTACAGGTGCTTCGCGACCACGATGCCGAACAGGGCCGCAGTGGCAGTAACCCACCACGGAGTCAACGCGGGGAGCGCGAATGCCAGCAGCGCCGCGGTGACCATGGCGCTGAAATCGCCCAGCGCCGCTTCCACCGGCCGATGCCTCAAACGCAACATTGCCGCTTCGCCACCGGCGCAGAAAATCGCGGCTATGACTAGGTTGAAAATGAAGCCGGGGCCGAAATACCAGACGTAGGCCAGTGCCGCCGGCATCAGTGCATACAGCACCTGCCGCATCATGCCGGCGACGTCGGTCGACGGTGTTACGAACGGGGCATCGCGACGATTGAATTCCATGCTGTTATGTCTCGTCGTCGGGACGATTCCCGTCGCGGTTGCGATCGAGAATCTCGCGTATGGCATCGGGACCGGCGCGAAGTGCGGCCTGCTTTTGTGCAGCAAGTTGCTGCTCACGCTCAGCCTGCTCCTGCTGCAGCCGGGCCGTTCGTGCCTCAAAGCGCAGTCTCGCACGTTCGGCCCGCGCTTTCTCGTCCGCCATTTCGCGCATCCGCGCCTTGGCCTGGCGAAAATCGGCAGTCAGCGGGATGTGGCTGGGGCAGACCAGGTCGCAGCAGCCGCACTCGATGCAGTCCGTCAGCCCATGTATCCTGAGCTGTCTCTCGTTGTCCGAGCAGGCAAACCAGTAAAGTTGCTGCGGCTGCAGCTGCACAGGGCAAACAACGGCGCATTCCCCGCAACGTATGCAGGGCTTCTCGTCACCCAGCGGGATGAGTTCGGACAGTACCAGCACGCAGTTGCTGGCCTTGACCAGCGGGACTCGATCCGTGGTCACGGACTTGCCCGTCATCGGGCCGCCGATGATCATCTGGTTGGCCCGCTCCGTATAACCGCCCGCCACGGCAACAAGTTCCGACAACGGCGTACCGATACGCGATTCGACATTCACCGGCGAGACGACTCCGTCACCCGTGACGGTGGTGATCCGTGAAATGAGTGGCTCGCCATCGAGTATCCATCGACTGATGGCGGCTGCAGTGCCGACATTCTGCACCACGCAGCCGACATCGGTCGGCAATCCGCCGCTCGGCACCTCGAGATTGGTAACGAGTTGCACCAGTTGATCCTCGCCGCCGGACGGGTAGATGGTTGGAACCTGTTTGATTACGATGCGTTTGTCGCCGAGTTCGCCCAAAGCCACCGCGAGGCTGTGTATCGCATCCGGCTTGTCACTCTCGAGTACGACAAAACAGCGATCGAGTCCGAGCGCGTGCATCAGTATGCGGCCACCGCGCAGCACATCGGCTGCACGCTCGCGCATGAGCATGTCGTCACAACTGATGTACGGCTCGCACTCGACGCCGTTCAGGATCAGGTGCGTCAATGGCGCTGTGACTGCCTGCATCAGTTTCTGCGCAGTAGGGAACACGGCACCGCCCAGGCCGACGATTCCGCCGTCGAGTATAGTTTGCAGCAACTCGTCCGGCGCCATCGATTCATAAGGCAGCGGGCGATTTTCGTAGCGAAACGCACGGTCGGCGCCGTCGCTCTCCAGAACGATGCATGGACCGGCGTCGCCGTACCTTCGCGAGACCGGCCAGGGTTCTATCGCAACGATACTGCCGGAGGTCGAAGCGTGAACCGGGGCGCTCAAGGAACCGTATGCGGCCGCGACCAGTTGTCCTCTGAGGACGTGTTCGCCGATACCGATGACAGGTTGTGCCGCCTCACCGACGTGTTGCGTCAATGGCAGAAACAGTTGCCTGGGTATTGGCGCTTGTTGCACCCTGCGCGCCGTGGATGATTCCTTCTCGCCAGGCAATCGCAGCCCGCCGTGAAGCTTCCCGAGATCGTAAGTCGCCGCCGCGGTCATCGCGCCGCGACCATGCTGATGCAATCGACGGGGCAGGGCGGCAGGCACAACTCGCAACCGGTGCATTCTTGCGTGATGATGGTATGCATGTAGTGGTGCGCGCCAATGATTGCATCGACAGGACAGACATTACGGCAATGCATGCAACCGATGCACAATGCCTCGTCGATCAGCGCGACCTTGGTTGCAACTTCGGCCGGCTGCTGCAACGCCGGTGCGTCCCGGCCCAGCAGCTCGGCCAGTCGTTGCACGGTGTCCCGGCCGCCCGGCGGACAAAGGTTGATGTCCGCCGTACCTTCGACAATTGCAGCAGCATAAGGTCGGCATCCCGGGTAACCGCACTGGGCACATTGCGTTTGCGGCAGCAGGTCATTGACTTGGTCGACCAGCGTATCGGCATTTGCGGGAAGCTTCCGGCTGGCAAGACCGAGCAGCAGCCCGGCAGTCAGCGCGATGGCGGTGATCGTTGCGATCGCTGTCAATACCGCTGTCAGCATTCGGTTTGGTCAAGTCCGCTCGCGCCGCTCACATCCGCGCCATGCCGGAAAAACCCATGAACGCAAGCGACATGATGCCCGCCGTCATCAGGGCGATGGCGGTGCCGCGGAACGGCAATGGAACATCGCAGGCATCGAGGCGCTCGCGGGTGGCTGCAAATAACACCAGTACCAGCGCGAAGCCCATCGACGCGCCGAAACCGAAGAACACCGATTGCACGAAACCCTTCGCCTGCTGGACGTTCAGGAGCGCCACACCGAGCACGGCGCAATTGGTTGCTATGAGCGGGATGAAAATTCCGAGTACCTGATCGAGCAACGGACTCAGCCGCCGTACCATGATCTCCGTGAACTGCACGCTGACCGCAATAACGAGAATGAAGCCGATGGTCTGCAGGTATTCGAGTTGCAACGGCACCAGAAGGTAATGATGCAGAAGGTAGCTGACTGCCGAGGACAGCGTCAGCACGAATGCTGTCGCCAGCGACATGCCAAATGCGGCCTCGAGGTTCCGCGACACGCCCATGAAAGGACACAGTCCGAGGAATCGGACCAGTACAAAGTTGTTGACCAGTACCGTGCCGACGAGGATAAGGATGAGTTCGCTCATGGAATGGCCGTCAAAATCATTGCCGAATCGGCGCTACTGTTCGCGCTATTGTAGAGCGCGTGCCATAGTGCCGGCTACTTGACCCGCATGCCTGCCTGCGCGCCGGAATCCGGCGACAGGAGGAATATGTCCTTGCCTCCGGGCCCGGCCGCCAGGACCATGCCATCCGAGGTACCGAAGCGCATCTTTCGTGCCTCGAGGTTGACCACGACGACGACGAAACGGCCGTCCAGTGCGGAAGGCTCGTATGCGGCCTTGATGCCGGCAAAGACGGTCCTTCTTCCGTTGCCGACATCCAGTGTCAGCTTCAGTAATTTGTTGGCACCGTCAACAGCCTCGGCCTTGAGGATCTCTGCGACTCGAAGATCGATCTTCGAAAAATCGTCGATCGTGATCAACGGTGTTTCGTTGTTGGTCTCGGGCACGCTGGTACTCTCCCTGGATTCCTCGATGATACGCTCCAGCTGCGACGTCTCCACGCGCACCAGGAGCGGCTGATATTCACTGATTTCCTGCGAGAGGAGTGGCTCGGACGCGGCACCCCAGGTCCAGGGATTTTCACGAAAAAGCTCCCTGGACTTGTCTGCCAGCGCCGGCAGTACCGGCGCAAGGTAGATCATCAATGTACGAAACAGGTTGAGACCTTGCGTACAGATGGCTTGAACTTCGGACAGCTTGGCCGGATCCCTTGCCAGCAGCCAGGGTTTTTTCTCGTCAAGGTAGCGGTTGGCTTCGTCCGCCAGCGACATGATGAGACGCATGGCTTTCGAGTATTCGCGATCCTCGTAGTGCGCCGCGATTTGCTCGCCGGCCGCGGCAAATCGGCCGAACAGCTCACCATCCTCCAGCTTCGCCGCCAGGCGGCCGGCGAATTTCCGGCTGACGAACCCGGCACAGCGACTGGCGATATTGACCAGCTTGCCGACGAGGTCGGAGTTCACACGCGCAGCAAAGTCATCGAGGTTCAGGTCGATATCTTCCATGCTCGGGCCGAGTTTCGCCGCGTAGTAATAGCGTAGATAGGTCGGGTCGAGATGTCGCAGATATGTCCGCGCATTGATAAAGGTGCCACGCGATTTGGACATCTTTTTGCCGTTGATCGTCAGGAATCCGTGCGCGAACACGCTCGTTGGCTGACGGAAACCGGCGCCGGCAAGTACGGCTGGCCAGAACAGAGTATGGAAATACACGATGTCCTTGCCGATGAAGTGGTAGACCTCCGTTCCCGTTTCAGAAGTCCAGTACTCTTCGAAGTCGAGGTCCTGCCGTTGCCGGCAGAGGTGCAGAAAGCTTGCGAGGTACCCAATCGGTGCATCGAGCCAGACATAAAAGTATTTGTCACTGGTGCCGGGTATGAGAAATCCGAAATACGGCGCATCGCGGGATATGTCCCAGTCTTCCAGGCCCGCCTCGAACCATTCCTCGAGTTTGCTGGTAATGTTCTGATGCAGGGATGCCTTTGCCATCCATAGTCGCAGCCTGTCACCGAACGCGCTCAGCCGGAAAAAATAATGCTCGGAAGCGCGCCAGACCGGTGTCGTGCCGGAGAGCACCGACACCGGCGCAATCAGGTCCGCGGGAGAGTAGGTGGCGCCACAGACTTCACAGGCATCGCCGTATTGATCCTCACTCTTGCATCGGGGGCAGGTACCGCGTACGAAGCGGTCGGGGAGAAACATCTTCTCCTTTTCGTCATAGGCCTGCTCTATAGTCTTGGTATAGATATGACCCGCGTCGCGCAACGCGGCATAGATGCGTCCGACCAGTTCCTCGTTCTCGGCAGAATGGGTGCTGTGAAAATTGTCGAATGCCACGCCGAACGCTCGCAGGTCCTCAAGCTGTTCCTTGGAAACTCTTGTAACTAGCTGTTCTGGCGTAATTTTCTCTTCCCGTGCCTTGATCATTATTGGCGTGCCGTGGGCATCCGCCGCGCACACGTACGTACACAGGTGGCCGCGCAGCTTCTGGAACCGGGACCAGATATCCGACTGGATGTACTCGACCAAGTGCCCCATGTGTATGGCGCCGTTCGCATACGGAAGCGCACTTGAGACGAATATCTTTCGCGGAGAGGAGCTCATGAGTCGATATGGCAGTGATGAAACCGCGCAATTATGCCACGGCAGTCCTTGCCATTGCGTTGCTTAATCCGGGTTCGAGCGAGTGACGCTGCGGTCTGAGAATCAGACGTCGTCCTTGATCGACTGAAACTTCGATTTGTTGTTGGCTTGCTGGTATGCCTCGCGGCCGGAAACCAGCTGTTTCTCCACCAGCTCCATGAGAGCCGAATCCATGGTCCGCATGCCAGTAGCGCCACCGCTCTGCATTGCCGTTTCGAGCTGATCGAGCTTGCCCTGGCGGATCAGGTTAGCAACAGCAGCCGTATTGATCAGGATCTCCAGCGCAGCCACTCGGCCGGGCTTGCCCTTGGTGGGCAACAGTTGCTGCGAAATGACTCCGCGCAACGACGTCGACAGCATGGTGCGAATGTGACTTTGCTTGTCGGCCGGAAAGGTATTGACGATGCGATCGACCGTCTGGGCTGACCCGTTCGTATGCAGGGTCCCCATGACAAGAATGCCCATCTCGGCGGCGGTAACGGCAATACTGATGGTTTCGAGATCTCGCATTTCGCCCACCAGGATGACATCGGGGTCCTCGCGCAAGGCCGAATGCAATGCATCGGCGAAACTGGCGCTGTGAACGCCGACTTCGCGTTGACTGATCAGGCAGCCCTTTCTTTCGTGGACGAACTCGATCGGGTCCTCGATCGTCAGTATGTGGCCTTTGAGTCGCTTGTTGATCGAATCGACCATTGCGGCCAGCGTGGTCGACTTGCCGGAGCCGGTCTTGCCGGTGACCAGAATCATGCCCTGGCTCTGCTTGCACAGGTTGTGCACGGATTCTGGCATGTTCAGTTCTTCGAGCGTGAGGGCTTTCGACGGTATGGCTCGGAACACCGCTCCTATGCCGTTCAGATGGCGCATGACGTTGACGCGAAACCTCGAGATGTCGGGGATTTCATAGGCGAAGTCCACCGCGTCGCGAGTCTCGAAATCCTTTTGCATCGCGCCACTCATGATCTCGTACAGCGCGTTCTTGACCTGATCCATGGACAGGATCTGGCTGTTCAGCAGGGTCAGCGCGCCGTGGATTCGCACTCGTGGCGGGTCGCCGGAAATGAAATGCAGATCCGAGCTGCGTTTTACCAGTGCATCCTTCAGGAATTGGTCGATCTTGTTCAACGTTGCGATCCCATCATAACGTCACGCACCGGCGTCGGCATCGAAATTCGGCAGTATGCTCGTGTCTGTAACGAAGCGCTGGAATCTGCGTTTGTCCAGTGCGTGGCGGACAGCGTCATCCGGGTCGACTTCCTTGGCTTCGATCGCTTGCATCAGTGACTGGTCCATGATCTGCATCCCCTGGTCCCGTCCGGTCTGTAGCTGTGCGGGAATCTGGTGTGTCTGGTCGGTCATGATCAGTTTCGAGATCGCACGATTGTTTACCAGGATCTCCATGACGGCCCGACGGCCACGGCCGTCAGGTGTCTTGACCAGCACCTGGGTTACCACGGCTTTAAGGCTCTGCGAAAGAAAGCTCTTGGTTTGCTCCCGTAACTCGCCCGGCAGCGCGTCGATGATGCGATCGATCGTCTTGACCGCACTGGTCGTATGTAGGGTGCCGAGCACCAGGTGGCCGGTTTCGGCGGCTGTCATCGCCATCGAAATGGTTTCCGCATCGCGCAGTTCACCAACCAGGACAACGTCCGGGTCCTCGCGCATGGCGGAGCGGACTCCGGCGGCGAAACTTTGCAGGTGCGTACCGAGTTCGCGCTGAATAACCTGCGAATTCTTGCTCGGGTGCACGAACTCGATCGGGTCCTCGAGGCTGATGATGTTCAGGTGCCGCGTCTTGTTGAGGTGGTCGATCATTGCGGCAAGCGTGGTTGACTTGCCGGTACCCGTGGATCCGGTGACGAGCACCATGCCCTGGTGGTAGTCGCAGAAATCGCGAATGATCGGCGGCACGTTGAGTTTTTCGAGCGTCGGAACTTCGTTGGGAATATAGCGAAACACCGCGCCGACGCCGGTATCCTTGCGGAACAGGTTTACCCGAAAGCGGCCGCCTTCTGCACTGACGTAGGAAAAATCGAGATCCCGACCGGAGCCGAAGTGACTGCGTTGCGAGTCGCTCAGGATCTCCATCACGTAGCTCTCGAGTTCCGTGTCGGACAGGTCACGGAACTTGATCGGCATCAGGTCGCCGTTCATGCGCAGCATCGGCGGCACGCCGACGGCCAGATGCACATCGGAGCAGCCCTGGGCCAGTCCCAGCTTGAGGAACGAGTCTATACGTGGCATGACGTGCTTACGCTAAAAGCCTATAAATCATGGATTTGCACGTATCCTAGGCTGATTCTCCGTTGCCCGCCAGTGCGGCAGCGCACATTTTCAGAGATTGATGGCGTTCAGTGCATCGCTGAGTTCTTCCATGGACTTGTAACGCTTGGTCTTGTCCACGGACATCGATTTGGAGATGACGAATGCGTAAGCGTCAGGAATTTTCGGGTTCAGTTCCTGGCAGCTCTTGGCCTTGCCCTGTACATGCTGGTACATGACCGACATGTGATCGCCGCGGCTGTATGGGGGCACGCCGGTGACCATTTCATACATGATGACACCAACGCTGTAGATGTCCGCTGTCTCATCGACTTTCTTGCCGAGTATCTGTTCCGGCGCCATGTACTTCGGCGAACCGATGACGTAGCCGGTCTTGGTCAGTTGGGTATCGCCGCTGGCGGCGGCAGCCGCGACGCCAAAGTCCACAATCTTCAGCAGTCCGTCGTTGTTCACCAGGATGTTGGCCGGTTTCAGGTCGCGGTGTATGACCCCGGCCTGGTGCGCAATAGCCATGCCGGTAGCGATGTCGTTCGAAAAGCGCAATGCCTTGTCGAACGACATCGGTTTGCTGTCCGGTATTTCGTGACTGAGTGTATGCGACGGGAAATATTCCATCGAAATGGCGTAGCAGCCCTGCAGGTACAGGAAGTCGTATATGCGAATGACGTTCTTGTGAGTGATCATTCTCGAATATCGCAATTCGTGGACAAAGCGCTTCATCATCTCTTCATCGGACGACACGTTCGGATTCAGGAACTTGAGGATGAGCCTTTCATCCACAACCTGGTCCTGCATCAGGAGCACGGTGCCGAACGCTCCCTTGCCGATCTTTTCGATGTACTTGTAGCGGCCCTCGATGACATCGCCGGGGTTCAATGTAGAAATATCAAGAATCCTCATTTCCCTGACCGGCGCAGCGGCAACGGGAGCACTGACGTCCGCCTGGGCCTGCGCAGTCGTTTGCGCCTGTGCTTCCAGCAACTTCGCAAGTTCCTGATCATCCAGCAACAAGGTCTTGGTAGGCTCTGCCATTTTTTCGGCACGAACATTTTCCGCGAGAACCGTTGCCGAGAACTTGGCGTCAATCTCCTTGATCGCCTTGTCGGCACTGTTCATGATGGTCTTGTCGTCGGATTTCTTGGCCCTGTGCAGAATGTTGCGCACCGTCTCCGCACGTTTTTCATCGACCAGATGCGAAATTGCGCGGATGACTTCGACCTGCAGGTCCCGTTCCGGCCGCTGCAACATCGGTACGATCTTGGAGATGATGTCGGCATTGCCGATCTTGCCCAGAGCCCTGACCACGATAGTATCGGTCTTGGCATTGTTGCCGAGCATGGCGATCAGTTTCGGAATGGCCTTTTTGCTGCCGATCTGTGCCAGTGCATCGACCGCGCGTTCGCGCACCCACCAGTCCGGATCGTCTGTCGCCTTGATGAGCGTATCCACCGCCGATTCGTCCTTGGTGGCATTCAGAATCTCGATTGCCGTGCGGCGGATGTCCTCGTCCTTGTCCTTGATCAGCTCAAGTACGGAATTAATGACTTTCGGCCCGCCGATTTCCGCCAGCGCGTCGCCGGCGCGGGCACGCACCCACCAGTCGTCGTCCTTGATGGCAGCAAGCAGGTCCTTTACGGATTCCGGATCGCAGATCTCGTTCAACACCTCGACGGCAGACCGGCGTGTGTATTCGGACTCGTCTTTCAGCGCATCGACCAGGTACTTGACGGTGTCCGGATGCCTGATTTTGACAAGGACGTCGACCGCCTTGTTCTGCACGTCCAGATCCGGATCGCGCAGCAGTCGCGCAACTTTCTCGATGTTTACGGCATTGCCGCGATTGCCCAAGGCAACCAGCGCAGCCGCCCGCACCATCTTGTTGGTGTCGCCGAGTTGCATTTCGAATGCCTGGCTTATTTCGCGGCGCTTGAACTTCGACAGCAGGTTGATCAGGTGAATTTTTACCGCCGGGTCCTTGCCGCCCATGCGTGCGATCAGATCGGGGACCATGTCCTCGGTGACGATGTCGTCGATGATCGCAAACAGCGCTGCTTTCTCCTTGGGCTCGAGTTCATACGCACGCCGCAGCAGATCGTGCACGCTCAAGTCCTTCTTGTGGACTTTCAGAACCTCGATCAGCGCCGGCTTCGCTACTTCCTTCTCGTCGAAGAATCCGAGCAGGGCATTGGCATTGAAATTATGACTGCTCGAGAGCGCCCAGGCAGTTCCGGCGACCACGCGCTCGCCACCGTCGGCGAGACCATCCTTGTAATAGTCGAGAGTCTTGTCACTGACCTGGCTCGCGAGAATGTCGACGAACAGCATGGTGTGGCTCTTGTCGCTCATCGCCAGCGCTTCGATGACGTGCGGAATGACCTTCGGGCCGAGTTTTTTCAGCTTTTCCGTGAGCTTTCGCGCGTTGTGCGAATTGGTGTCAGTCTCACTCAGCAGCTGATTCAGCAACTGATCGGCGCGAAAACCGGCGAGGAGACTCATAGAAGTCCGCGTATGCGCGGGATCCGCACAGGACCTGCGGCTGGCATCGTTGGATCAGCGTATGCACTGCAGGCCGGTTGCCTGGTTCGAGGCATCCCTGCGCGCGGTCGACTGATTTGATCAAGCTCTGGAGCTTTCAAAACCGATTTCGCTCTTGCCCAAGCGGACCCGTGCAAGCTGGCTGGCGCCATTGGATCGGCAGCCAGAACTTTTCCGCAGTCGCTTCCGTATGTGACCCTCGTGGCATTATGCCACATGATTCGCACCACAAATTGTGACCTCCGGATTGTGCATCCACCGTAAGTCCCTGATCGAGAGTCCCTTTTGGGATTGGTGCCGCCCCCGACAGGCTACCTGGAGGAGCATCTTTTTTCCGGCCGCCTCCGCTACAATGTGCGACCGCGATGCCAGGTTGCGGACAGCCATTCAAATTTAACCTAATCCAAATACGCGAAGTGTGACTTTGTCAGCAGATTCTGATCTGAAACAAGCCCTTGAGGCCGTGATCGTTCCCGGATTCGGGCACGCGCTAGGTCGGCTCGGGCGCGTCAGGCAAGCCACCATCGACGGCGACCGGGTGCACGTGGAGGCGGAAATCGGCGTTCCGGGTGAGGGCATTCGACATGAACTTCTCGAGGAGTTGCGTCGGGTGACGACCTCGCAGGCTGTGACCGCCGAAGCTGACATCCACCTCACCCAGCGCATCACCGCGCACGGCGTGCAGCGCAATCTGAAGCCGCTGGCCGAGGTACGCAACATCGTTGCCGTTGCGTCCGGCAAAGGCGGAGTCGGCAAGTCGACCACTGCGGTCAATATTGCACTGGCACTGGCTGAGGATGGCGCTGCGGTCGGGATCCTGGATGCCGACATTTATGGCCCCAGCCAGCCGCTGATGCTCGGACTTACGGGTCAGCGGCCGACGAGTGACGATGGCAAGACCATGAATCCGCTGCGGGCGCACGGCCTGCAGGTCATGTCCATAGGATTCCTCATCAACGCCGACCAGCCGATGGTCTGGCGAGGTCCCATGGTGACCTCGGCGCTGAACCAGTTGCTGCACCAGACTCGCTGGTCCGATCTCGATTACCTGATCGTCGACATGCCCCCCGGTACCGGCGACATACAGCTGACATTGTCCCAGCAGGTGCCGGTCAGTGGTGCGGTCATAGTAACGACGCCGCAGGATATTGCATTGCTCGATGCGCAGAAGGGTCTGCAGATGTTCCGCAAGGTTGCGGTGCCGGTCCTTGGAATCGTCGAGAACATGAGCACCCACGTGTGCTCGAAATGCGGGCACGAAGAGCCGCTGTTCGGCAGTGGCGGCGGCCGCCGCATGTCCGAGGAATACGGCGTGGCCTTGCTCGGACAGGTGCCGCTCGATCTGAGCATCCGGGAACAGACCGACAGCGGCACACCGACCGTGGTCGCCGCACCGGGCTCGGCGCAGGCGGCAGCTTACCGGGCAATTGCACGGAACATGGCTGCCGCGTTGGCATTGCAGGGCCGGGATTACAGCCGCAAGTTCCCGAATATCGTTGTCGAGGACAGTTGATGAGTATCAAGTCCGATCGCTGGATCCGGCGTATGGCGGCCGACCACGGCATGATCGAACCGTTCGAGCCGTACCAGGTACGCGAGAACAATGGCCAGCCCATCGTTTCGTATGGCACGTCGAGTTACGGTTACGACGTACGCTGCTCGAACGAATTCAAGGTGTTTACCAACATCGAGTCTGCAATCGTCGACCCGAAAGCGTTTTCGGCGACCAGCTTTGTCGACAAGATCGCCGATGTCTGCGTCATTCCGCCCAATTCCTTCGCTCTGGCACGGACCGTGGAATATTTTCGCATCCCGCGCAATGTACTGACGATCTGCCTTGGCAAGTCCACGTACGCGCGTTGCGGAATCATCGTCAATGTCACGCCGCTCGAACCGGAATGGGAAGGTCACGTCACTCTCGAGTTCTCCAATACCACGCCACTGCCGGCCAAGATCTATGCGAACGAGGGAGTTGCCCAGATGCTGTTCCTCGAATCGGACGAGGAGTGCGAGACCTCGTACAAGGATCGCGGCGGCAAGTACCAGTTCCAGCGCGGCGTGACACTGCCGAAAGCGTGAAGCCGGGTTTGAAATCGGGGTCAGGGTTGCAGCTGCAGCGGTTCGTCGAGTTTTTTCCCGTCGAGCCAAGCGGCGCCATCGGCATAGTGCACCCGGTCTTCGATGATCAGGCGCAGCGCTTCGGGATAGAGTCGGTGCTCGATGGCAAGAACGCGCTGCGCCAGGCGCTCCTCGTCGTCATCCGCAAGTACCGGAACTCGCGCCTGGATGATGCGCGGACCACCGTCCAGTACTTCGCTGACATAGTGAACCGTGCAGCCGTGCCAGCGGTCGCCGGCATCGATCACACGCCGGTGCGTGTGCAGGCCGGGGTACTGCGGCAGCAGTGAGGGATGGATATTAAGCAAACGTCCTTCGTAACGATTTACGAATTGCGACGACAGTATGCGCATGAATCCTGCCAGCACTACCAGATCGGGCTGATAGCGGTCGAGATGCGCGAGTACGGCTGCATCGAAGGAGTCGCGGTCCGGAAAGTCGCTTGCCGGTACGGAAAGTGACTCGATGCCGGCCCGCTTGGCGCGAACCAGGCCATACGCCTGTGGCCTGTCACTTAAGACCACTGCGAGTTCGATGTTCAGAAATCCGTTCGTCTGACGGTCGATGATCGCCTGCAGATTGCTTCCGCTTCCGGATACCAGTACGGCTGCACGGATTTTGGATCCCTCGCGCGTCAAACGTATTCGACGCCTCCCGCGCCGCCCGCGATGCGGCCGAGTTCCCACGCGCTTTCACCCAGCGCGGCAAGAATCTGCAAGGCCTTGGCAGAGTGCGCAGGTCTGACCACAGCGATCATGCCTACGCCACAGTTGAAGGTTCGCAGCATTTCCTGTTCTTCTATGTTGCCGGTCTCGGCCAACCAGTCAAAAACGGGCCCGCGTTGCCAGCCTGATAAATTGATCCTGGCATGCAGGTTACCGTGCAGTATGCGCGGAACATTTTCCGTCAATCCGCCGCCGGTAATGTGCGCGAGTCCCAGCACGGGAACCTGCTGCATCAAACCGAGCACCGACTTCACGTAGATACGCGTCGGAATCAGCAGTTGCGGCGCCGCCTCTCGTGAAGCGATGAGTCCCTGCGGGTCGAGCTCCAGCACCCTGCGTATGAGTGAGTAACCGTTGGAGTGCGGTCCGCTCGAGGCGATGCCGATGATGACATCGCCGATTTCGATGCCGCTGCCATCGATCAGGGCATCGCGCTCGACGACACCGACGCAGAATCCGGCGAGATCGTACTCTCCCGGCGGATACATGTCCGGCATCTCGGCAGTCTCGCCGCCGATCAGGGCCGCGCCGGCCTGTTTGCAGCCATCGGCTATGCCGCCGATCACCTGACTTGCGACTTCGACATCGAGTTTGCCGCAAGCGAAGTAGTCCAGGAAAAACAAGGGCTCTGCGCCCTGTACGAGCACGTCGTTGACACACATGGCAACCAGGTCGATACCGATGGTGTCATGTACCGCGAGAGCCTGGGCGAGCTTGAGTTTCGTGCCCACACCATCCGTCCCGGATACCAGCACCGGTTGCCGGTATTGTCCCGGGGTCAGCGCGAACAGGCCGCCGAATCCGCCCAATCCTGCCAGCACCTCTTTGCGACGAGTGGCTTCGACCAATGGCTTGATGCGCTCGACGAGGTTGTCTCCCGCGTCGATATCGACGCCGGCATCTCGATAAGTGAGGGGTTTTGTCATGATTCTCTGGCGATCAAAGCCATGCCGCGGCCGCCGGCGACAGGCAAAGGGAATGAATGAGTGGCAAACTTCGTGACGGCGATATAATAAAGCGTCGAGCGCGTTGGGCAAACCGTCTTTTTCCGGCACGTGCGCCGGGGCAATCAGAGCCGTATACATGCGAAACAGGGTATCAGGACAATTTCCGCTGCGTGTTTTGCAAACGATCGCATTGACGATCGGCTTCGTACTGCTGTCTCCGATTGTGCAATCCATCGAGATGCCGGAACTCTACACGGCGCAGGTACCGCTGGATCCGCGAACGCCGGATGCCCGCAATATGGCCTACCGGACAGCCCTCAACCAGGTGTTGGTGCGCATTACCGGGGAGCCTGATGCCGGTACCTCGGCACTTCTGGCCGAACTGTTTCCCGATGCGTCGCGCTATGTGCTGCAGTATCGCCCGGGCCAGGACAACACGCTGTGGGTATCCCTGGACGGTGCCGCGATCGGGAATATCCTTCGGCAGGCAGGCCAGACCGTGTGGGGCCACGAACGGCCGCTCACGCTGGTATGGCTTGCAGTCGACTGGGGGCAGGGCGTTCGCGAGATCGTCGGCGCGGACGACAGCGACCGGAACCCTGCAGAGCAACGTTCCATCGACCGCAACCGCCAGCTCCGCGACCGGCTGCAGGATGCCGCCATGCGGCGCGGTTTGCCCGTCGCGTTTCCGCTGCTCGACACCGAGGACCTTGGCCGTGTCAGTTTCAGCGATATCTGGGGCGGTTTCGAAGATCGTGTCTTGCAGGCGTCCGCGCGTTACGGCGCCGATGCCGTGCTCATCGGCCGCGTGCGGCCGTCGGCAGCGCAGCCGTATCGCTGGAGCTATCACCTTGGAAGCCAGGCAATGGAGTATTCCGGGGATCCGGCGCAGGTTATCGATCAGCTGGCGGATACATTGGTGGACCAGTTTGCCGTCGCAGGCAATGTACCGCTCGAAACGGTCAATCTCACGATCAGCGGTGTCAACTCGCTTGCCGCGTACGGCGCAATTCAACGCATCATGTCGGATCTCAATCCGGTCGAAAGTTTCCTGATCGAGAACGTTACCGGCGATCGCATACACTACGTTGTTCAGGTCTACGGCGGCGCCGAGCGCCTGCGCCAGGCGCTTCAGGCAAACCGCGGGCTCGAGCCCGAGCCGGGTTTCGGACGGGCCGTGGATGCGGGCACCATGCCACGATTTGATTCGCTGGAATTCACCTATCGCCCGTAATGGCGACAGGCCTGGAACCCATGAACCTGCGCTGGTTACCAAACGCAATATCGCTGCTGCGCATCGTTCTGATTGCGCCGATCCTTTGTTACATTCTCGGCGCGCGATACGACCTGGCACTGCTGCTGTTCTTTATCGCGGGATTCTCCGATGGGCTGGATGGCTTTCTCGCCAAGACATTCAACTGGAACACGCGACTGGGAGCGTTGCTGGATCCGCTTGCCGACAAGCTGCTGGCTGCCGGATGCTTCGTCACACTCGCGATGCAGGGTCTGATCCCTGTCTGGCTTGCAATGCTCGTCGTAATGCGGGATGTGGTCATCATCGGTGGAGCAACGGCATACAATTTCCTGATCCGGCCGGTGCAGGGTGAGCCTACCAAGGTAAGCAAGCTGAATACTCTTCTCGAACTTTTTCTCGTATTGTTTGTGCTGAGTCGCGCGGGCTATGGCTGGCCGGACGAGATAACAATAGTCGTTCTCGGCGCGGCGGTGCTGGTAACGGTCGTTATCAGCGGCACCGATTACGTATGGTCGTGGTCGCAGCGTGCGCGGCGCAGCAAGAGCGAACAGGGCATGACGAAATGAGGAACGACAATCGCTCGAGCTGGCTTATTGCCATTGCGCTGACGGGTTGGCTGTTGTATCTGCTGGCGCCTGTCCTCACGCCGTTCGTCGCCAGTGCGCTGCTCGCTTACATAGGCGATCCGCTCGCGGACCGGCTGCAACGTTTAAAGATGCCGCGGACCATTGCGGTGATCTGCGTGTTTCTCCTGACATTCATTTTCATCAGCTTGCTGGTGATGCTCGTCGTGCCGCTGGTCCGGACGCAAATCACTGCGCTGCTGGATGCGCTTCCGTCGATCATCGCAAAGGTCGAACAGGTCTGGTTGCCGCGTATCGGGGATTTCCTGGGCACGGAACCGGGCGAGGACGTCGGGGTGGCGGCGTTCCTTGCCCGCTACAGCGATATGGCAGCCAACTGGGGAACCGCCATCCTGGTATCCGTTGGCAAATCCGGTGGTGCGCTGGCCGCGGCGGTCATCAGCCTGTTCCTGGTTCCGATCCTTACCTTTTACATGCTGCGTGACTGGGATTTCATCGTTTCGCGACTTGCAGCGGTCGTGCCTTCGGCCAGCCGGGCCACGGTCTTTCGTCTTGCACGCGAAACCGATGAAGTGCTCGGCGCATTCCTTCGCGGACAGATCCTTGTCATGCTGGCCCTCGGAGTCATTTACTCGGTCGGCCTGAGCCTGGTGGGATTGAAATTCGCCATTGCCATCGGTGTCGTGTCCGGTCTGGTCAGTTTCGTACCGTACCTGGGTTTCGTCTTCGGAATCGTGCTCGCGGGGCTGACCGTCGTGCTCGAACCCGACCCATTGCTCCGGCTGGTCGGCGTCGTCGCCACTTTCACCATAGCGCAGTTCATCGAAGGTTCCGTACTCACGCCGAAGCTCGTGGGTGACCGCATCGGGCTGCATCCGGTCATCGTCATTTTCGCCATCGCCGCCGGCGGGCAGCTATTCGGCTTTTTCGGCATTTTGCTGGCACTGCCGGCCGCCGCGATGTTGTCGGTACTGGTACGCTTCGCGTACGAAAAATACCTTGCGGAAAGGCCTGCCGCGCCTGTGGAGCCGCACCCTTCGGAGACCCTCAGTTGAGCCAGCTGGCATTGCCCCTGCAGCTGCAGGATCATGCCGTGTTCGAGAGTTTCTGGCCTGCATCCAACGAAGCCGCCGTGGCCTACCTCATGGACCTGGCTGCAGGCCGCCAGGACACGGGATGCTGGATCTGGGGAAAGGCAACGAGCGGGAAAAGCCACCTCCTGCAAGCCGTGTGCGCCCGTCTTGGCGATCGTTCGATTTACGTACCGCTACGCGAATTCGTGAAGGGCGGCGCCGGCATCATCGAGGGCCTCGCTTTGCGGCATTGCGTCTGCCTGGACGATATCGAAGCGGTTGCCCGCGACCCGGTATGGGAACTGGCGCTGTTCACTCTTTTTAACCAGTTGCAGGATAGCGGCGGGCTGCTGCTGGTCGCATCGGACGTCGCTCCGCGCGAGAGTGCTCTGCAGCTTGCCGACCTTCGCAGTCGCATGTCGTTGCTGCCGGTCTTTCAATTGCAGTCGTTGACCGAAGGCGACCGGGTGCAGGCGTTGCAACTGCGCGCGAGGCATCGCGGTCTCGATTTGCCGGCCGACACCGCGAGCTACCTGATATCGAGAACACGCCGCGATATGGGCAGTCTCTATGAGTTGCTGGACCGGCTGGATGCCGAGGCTCTTCGCACACAACGGCGCCTGACCATTCCGTTTGTGCGCGATGTCATCGGTTCATGAACCAAGCCCAAGTTTCAGCGCCGTTTCGGCCACGCGCGCGCCCAATTTGCGCGCCAGGGATTTCTCATCCGCAGACAATGCATCGGGTTTGCGATTCCAGGAAATGTGAGTGGCGCCGTACGGCGATCCGCCCGTAGTTGTCGAACTCAACTCAGGCTCCGTAAAAGGTATGCCTGTGATCAACATGCCATGATGAAGCAAGGGAATTGCCATGCTGAGCAAGGTGGACTCCTGGCCGCCGTGCGGCGTCGACGTTGAACAGAACAACCCCGCCGGTTTACCACTCAGGGCGCCGCTCAGCCAAAGGCTTGCAGTGCCGTCGAGAAAGTATTTCAACGGCGCCGCCATATTGCCGAAGCGGGTGGGGCTCCCGAGCAGCAGTCCGGCACATTCGGTGAGATCGTCGTTGCTCGCGTACGGCGGCCCGCTGGGCGGAATCGGGTCGTCGACGGCTTCGCTTGTCGCCGAAACCGGTGGCACCGTTCTGAGCCTGGCTGCAGCACCGGCGACCGAATCGACGCCCATGCAGATTTCGCGTGCCAGCGCTTCGGTTGTTCCGTAGCGAGAATAGTAAAGGACCAGAATTTCGATCATTGCCGCAATAACGCAAGCACGTTTTCAGGCGGCCGGCCAATGCAGCCCCTGGCGTGAGTTTCGTCGACCACGATCGGGCGTTGCAGCGATGCCGGGTTATCCTCGAGCCAGCGTGCGAGCGACTGTTCGTTGAGCGAAAGCGTTTCATCCGCCTCGTCGCCATCGGAGGTCCGCAGCAGGTCGGCAACGCCTACGCCCAGCCAGGCAGCGAGTTTTAGGATGGTTGCGGCCGGCGGCGGGTTCCGGAGGTACTCGACAATCGTCGGCTCGATGCCGCTTTTCCGTATTAACTCCAATGTTTTCCGTGACTTGGAGCATTCCGGATTGTGATAAATGGTAACGGCGACAGGCATCTTGCGGTTCCTGTTGATCAATTCTCGGCAGCCAACTCTAGCAGCCGCTGTGGCAGTCGTCAGGCCCCAGGGGCCGGCTTGACTGTCTGGCGGGCCGCTTGCTAGCGTTACCGGATGCGTCCCGGCCTTTCACCAGGTGCCTTCCGAACCGCTGTGTCAACGTCCCGAATACCTCCTGCTTTCGTCGCAATGACGCTGCTGATACTGGGCGCCGGTTGCGAATCCGGTCCGCCGGTGCAGGAGATGAGCGACGCCCGCCAGGCGATTTCGATTGCCAGGGAGGCCGGAGCAGCGACGGCGGCACCGGACGACCTCAGCGCGGCAGAAGCCTTGCTCGAGAGTGCCGAAAAGAATCTCGCCGGACGCGCATACTCGCAGGCGCGACGCGACGCGTTGCAGGCGAAGGCAAAAGCCCTGAATGCGCTGGCGACGGTGGAACCGCCGGAACAGCATTGACGGTGCGTCGGCCGACGCCCAGCCATCACCGCTTGCTCCGTGACCGATAAGCTGCCGGATCAGTGCCGGCGCTTCATAGTGCGCGGCAAAGTGCAAGGCGTGTTCTTTCGCGCCAGCACCCGTGATTTTGCTGAGCGTCTCGGCCTGACCGGCCATGCCATCAACTTGCCGGATGGCAGTGTCGAGGTGCTCGCCTGCGGCAATGCAACCGCGATTGAATCAATGCGTATCTGGCTGCAGAGGGGGCCGCGAATGGCCAAGGTGGACGGCGTTCACGACGAGCCCGCGGATGACCCGGTGCCGGATTCGTTCCGTACGTCGTGATCAGATCCGATACCATTTCAGGCGCAGTTTATCGAGTACCTTGTTCGGATACTTGCGCTGGCCGCGACTGCCGTTATATCGCGCCAGCGCGGGACCGTAACTGCCGTTTTCCATGTCGAGATAGTATTTCAATATCGTGCAGCCGTACCGGACATTGGTGTCGATGTGAATCAGGTTGTCATTAGGGCGGCCGATTTCGGACGTCCAGAAGGGCATGACCTGCATCAGCCCTCGTGCGCCGGCAACTGAAATGGCGTAACGGTCAAAGTTGCTTTCGACATCGATAACTGCCAACACCAGCTCCGGTGGCAGGTCCCGTCGCGTCGCTTCGTAATGCACACGGTTCAATATCCGGAGTCGCTCTTCGGGGTCCACAACTTGTCTTTCGAGACGGGAAGACATATCGGTCAGCCAAACCTGTGCAGCGTAATGATCGTCGAAGCTGTCGGCCTCGGACGCTACCGCTCTCAGCAGCTCGCGCAATTTTGGATCCGGTGCTTCCTGTGCCACTGCGAATCGTGCTGCGGAAAGCAGCAGAGCAAGCAGGGCCAGGTGCATCATCAGTCTTTTCATACCGAACGGTAACCCCGCTGTCGAAACCGGCTCAGCTTAGCGTCGAAGTCCGCAGCAGTGCGAGAGCGGCATCACGTTTCAGCATCTGTGACTCGGAGTCGCGGCGGTGCCGGTATTCGAGCTCACCGGCTTCGAGACTCCGGTCGCTTATGACGACGCGGTGTGGAATGCCAATCAGGTCAGCGTCTGCGAATTTTACACCAGGACGTGCATCCCGGTCGTCGAACAGGACACTGAGACCGAGCTGCTCAAGTTCCGTGTACAAGTTTTCGCAAGCGGCGCGCAGTGCCTCGGAGCGCTGCATATTGATGGGTATCAATGCGACATCGAACGGCGCGAGGGGTTCGGGCCAGATGATGCCTTTGTCGTCGTGGTTCTGTTCGATGGCTGCACCGACTATCCTGGTTATGCCGATGCCGTAACAGCCCATGGCCATGGCGACGTCCCTGCCGTCCTGATCCTGCACCGTGGCTTTCATCGACTCACTGTACTTCGTACCAAGCTGAAAAATGTGTCCTACTTCGATGCCGCGGGCGATGGTCAATGTGCCGTTGCCGCCGGGCACCTTGTCGCCCTCTACTACGTTACGCAAATCAAAGGTCTCACCGAGACGCAGGTCGCGACCGAAATTCACGCCGGTCCAATGCACGTCCTTTTGGTTTGCGCCGCAGACGAAATCGGACATTACGCGAACCGCATGATCGAAATAGGTCGGTATGGTCAGGCCTATCGGCCCGACAAATCCCGGCAGACATCCAGTAGCCTTTCGTACGGTTTCGGCGTCGGCCATGCGCAGTGGTTTGGCGACACCCGCAATCTTTTCCGCCTTGATCGTGTTCAACTCGTGATCCCCGCGCACGATCAGCGCAACCGGCTGGTCCGTTCCGTCGACCAGCAGGGTCTTGACGATTCGTGCCGGCGGCAAGTCGAGCATCCGCGCGAGCTCACCAACAGTCTTCGCGCCGGGCGTCTTCACTTTTTCGAGCGTAGCCGCTGGCGGCACCGCATTGCCGTCGGGCGGCAATGTTGCCGCAGTCTCGATATTCGATGCGTAGTTGTCCTGCTCGCTCCAGGCGATCGCATCCTCGCCCGAATCGGCGAGCACGTGAAATTCCTGAGAGCGACTGCCGCCGATTTCGCCGCTGTCTGCGTCCACGACGCGAAAACGCAGGCCGAGTCGCTGGAATATCGCCGTGTAAGCCGCGTGCATTTTCCGGTATCCCTCTTCGAGAGACGCCTGGTCAACGTGAAATGAATATGCATCTTTCATGATGAATTCACGCGCTCGCATGACACCGAATCTCGGACGAATTTCGTCCCGGAATTTGGTCTGAATCTGGTAGAAGTTGACGGGTAGCTGTTTGTAGCTGCGAAGTTCCCGCCGTGCGATATCGGTTATCACCTCTTCATGGGTCGGACCGAAGCAGTAGTCGCGCTCGTGGCGGTCCCGCATGCGCAACAACAGGTGGCCGTACTGGTCCCACCGTCCCGATTCCTGCCACAATTCCGCCGGCTGAACGGCAGGCATCAACAGTTCCAGAGCCCCGGCCCGGTTCATTTCCTCCCGGACTATATTTTCGACCTTCCGCAGGACCCTGAGTCCGAGTGGCATCCAGGTGAAAAGTCCCGACGCAAGGCGGCGAATGAGACCGGCGCGCAGCATCAGCTGATGGCTGACAATTTCTGCCTCGGCCGGGACTTCTTTCAGCGTGGTCAGCCCAAAATCGGTGAAACGCATGTATATTCTGATCCGGTTTGAATGGCGGCGGTATTCTACACGACGCCCGTCACGACCCGCGAATTTGCAAGGCAGATTTCCGGCACAAAACAGGAAGACTGATTTTGAGAGGACGGCGATATCCTTTGGTTGCCCGGGAAGGCATTCCGATTCTTCTTCTGGCAATTGTCATTACGGGCCTGTGTTCGTACTATGAAATCTGGATCGTAGCGATTCCGGCCGCAATACTTTCAGTTGCGCTGTACTTCCTGTTTCGCGATCCGTATCGCCTTGTGCCGGCGCATCCATTGGCGGCCGTCAGCCCGGTCGATGGAGTCGTTGCCGAGGTGACAGTGACCAACGACAGCGTCAATGGATCTCCGGCGCACAAGATCATCATTCGCGTGGATGTTCGCGGAACCTACACGGCGCGAAGTCCTGTCGAAGGATCGGTACTCGATCCGGCCCGCAGTACGCGTGGGGCGGATCGGACTGCCGGGCATCCAGGGCTCTGGATTCGTACGGATGAAGGCGATGACGTGTTGTTGCGATTTTTCGGTTATCGTTTTGGGCTCGTGCCGCGTGCATTCCCGCGCTACGGCGAGCGTGTCGGCCAGGGTCAGCGATGCGCGTATCTGCGACTGACGCGTTTTGCCGAAGTCCATTTGCCGCTTAACAGCCAGATCCAGGTCACTTCCGGGCAGCGGCTCCGCGCAGGCACCGATATGCTCGGCACCTTGCCTCACCCCTAGCAGGGTGTTTTCCAACAGCCTGCTAGCGGTTTAAAAGATACCTGATTGATATATACGCGGCGGGGAAAGTATTGGATCCGTCAGGGATGCGGATTTGTGGAAGTGGGGGGAGAGAAGAGATAGAGAGAGAGAGAAGGGAGAAGGGAG
>CAYXKM010000024.1:0-10404 GCA_964465665.1 uncultured Woeseiaceae bacterium | reverse complement strand
TTCGCATTTCCTATCCGAATTCTGCGGATCGTGCGGCTGCCAGACAGAAGGGCATCGATCCCGGCGGACAAATCATGATTCATGGCCAGCCGAATGTGCCTATCTACTCGGACGGATACTATACCAGTGCAGACTGGACTAACGGCTGCATCGCCGTGTCCAATTCCGACATGATCGACATTTGGCTGATGACACCGAGTAACGTGCCGATCGAAATCGTGCCCTGACATCGCCTTGCAACACCCAGTCACCAGCAAAAGCATACGGCCGGACACCGATGAAACCATCGATGCCGAGGTTTGGCCTGAGGGCAGTCTCGAGGTACTTTCGCAGGTTGAAGTCGATCAGCTGCGCAACCAGGGCGCCGGTGGCCTCTATCAGTTGCTGCGCCGATGCATACTCGCGGTGTTGAACTCCGGAGGAAATACTGACGATACTCGAGCGGTGCTCGAAAAACACCGCGACTTCAGCCTGGGATTCATTCAACAGGATCGCGGTTTGAAGATCTCGCTCAAAGGCGCACCCTCGTCCGCTTTCGTCGACGGCGTCATGATTCGCGGTATCCGGGAACAACTGTTTGCTGTTCTTCGCGACGTCGTCTTTACCAACAACGAGATTCGGGAGAGCGGCCGATTCGATTTGAAGACCTCGGACAATATAACCAATGCGGTTTTTCACATTCTCAGGAATGCGCGATTGCTGGAGCCGCCGTCTCCGCCGAATCTGGTCGTTTGCTGGGGCGGTCACGCGATAAGTCGTGAGGAATACGACTATACAAAAAAGGTCGGCTATGAACTCGGATTGCGACAGCTCAACGTGTGCACGGGCTGCGGCCCGGGTGCGATGAAAGGGCCCATGAAGGGGGCAACGATCGGCCACTCGAAGCAGCGAATCAGAAACGGACGATACGTCGGCATTACGGAGCCAGGCATCATCGCCGCAGAATCACCGAACCCCATCGTCAATTCACTTATAGTCATGCCAGACATGGAAAAGCGGCTCGAGGCCTTCGTCCGGGTAGGCCATGGCATCGTCGTTTTTCCCGGCGGCGTCGGGACAGCCGAGGAAATTCTTTATTTGCTAGGGATACTGATGCATCCGGACAATCGGGAATTGCCAATGCCGGTCATTATGACCGGGCCGCCGGAGAGCGAAACGTATTTGCGGCACATCGACAGATTCGTGGCGGCAACGTTAGGCGAAACCGCGAAATCGCGGTACAGGATCGTCATCGATGATCCGCAAGAGGTTGCACGACAGATACTCGTCGGCCTGAAGCAAGTCGTCGAGTTCCGCAAACAGCATGGCGATGCCTTTTACTTCAACTGGCGCCTGAAGATTGACCACGAATTTCAGAAGCCGTTTGTAGCGAGCCATAGCGCGATGCGCGCACTCCTGCTCGCCGAAGATGCACCGCCACATCAGCTCGCGGCAAACCTGCGCAGGGTTTTCTCCGGCATCGTGTCAGGCAACGTGCGGGAAGACACCATCGCGCGAATCGAAAGGGACGGACCGTTCGAGATCCGGGGTTCTGCGCGAATCATGGGGTTGCTGGATGATTTGCTGAAAGCCTTTGTAGCCGACGGCAGGATGAAGTTGGCCAGCCAGGATTATGTTCCGTGTTACCGGATCGTCGTGTAATGGCGGTTTTTCGCCACGGCGTTTAGTAAAACGCCGCCGACAGTCGTCCCGACACCGTCTGGCGATTAAGTAAAACCAGGAATAACATGTTGATTAAATTGGTAAATATTGCCCGGATGTCTGTGACTCAGTTCCTTTGATCCGGCCCGATGTTTGCGTAGCATTTCTGCGTAAGGATGGATCGGGCAGATTCTTATGCAGGATAGCAAAGACATCAGTTGGGTCAGCGAGGTCCGCGGCGACGACGACACGGTCCATACGCCGGATTCGCAAGCTGTTACCGATCGTGAGCAGGCTGGCTGGCAGCAGTATCGAAAGTGGATTTCGAAAGCGCCGGCACCTAAAGGTCGACGTGGCGGCATCGATCCTTCACTTTATACCTGGAAGGGCTACCGTAGCTGGACCGAACAGGTAAAAAGAAATTGGTCCGACAGCTAGTCCCTGGTACCGAAACATCGCGCCGAAACATCGCGCCGAACCTGGCGACGAAATCAACCCGCGAAATCTATTTCCGAACGAATGCAACGGCCCGCAACAGATTATGTTGCAGGTCTGCGTCCGACCTCCGCGCCTTGCACAGAAAATATCGAACCTGTTCTCCCTTTTGCAATATATCTGCGCCGACTTTTCTATTTGTCGGGAAGCTGTGATGTGCCTCACGGCGACTGAATTTGGCGCTGCATATAGTTCGCTTCAATGGACCACAAGAACTGAACACGGATGTATGGACACCAAATCTCCAGCGGCAGATTCCCCGATCGGTGCACTCAAGAATGAAGCAGCCCGCCAGCGGTGGGAGCTGTTTCACCGTGCCATTGCCCACGCCAAAAAAACCAACGTCGATGCGATGGAGGCTGCCGAATCTGCATCGTCGGAAAGCAAGCGCTCTGTACCGCTGCTGTCGATCGCGCGTTAAGTCCCGGATCCAGGTCTGCACGTGAAACTCGGGGGCTCGAAATCACCAACAGGGATGAGGTTTCGATGGAGTGCCTGATTCAATACCTCGACGAACTCGAGGATCTGTACTACACGATCGCGCTCCTGGCCGAGCGCATACGGCGTGCAATCCGCACCATGATCGTACTTGCAGTCTCTGCAACTTTTCCGGCGCTTGGTGTCCTGCTTGCCGTTACGCATCCACCATTGGCAGGAGCAATAGCCTTGCTCTCGGTGACGGGCTTGCTGTACCGAGCAGCCATCGGTTCCCCGCGCGGTTCGCCGCGCGATTCCCCGCGCGATTCCCCGCGCGATTCCCCGCTCGGTTCGCCGCTCGGTTCGCCGCCCGCAGTTTCTTTAGGCTGATCGCCCTCTGTCACGGCCTTGCGCCGCTACCCTCCCGACACTTGAATTGTCCCGAATTGTCGCTATGGTGATTCGGGTCATCCGCGGTACAGGCCGGGCTGACCTTCAGTCGACGAATCAGGAGTAGCAATTTTGAGCCAGGAGACGGGCAGCAGCGTGGCCGGCGGCCGCGAGACCCTTGGATTTCAGGCGGAAGTGCGGCAACTGCTGCACCTCATGATCCATTCCTTGTACAGCAACAAAGAGATATTTCTCCGCGAACTCATATCGAACGCATCCGATGCGAATGACAAGCTCCGGTTCGTCGGACTGGCAGATCCGGCGCTGCTCGCGGACGACCCGGAGCTGAAAATACGCATCACTTTCGATGCAAGGAATCGCATTGTCTCGGTCGCCGACAATGGCATAGGCATGTCCCGTCAGGAACTGATCGACAATATCGGCACTATAGCCCGGTCCGGGACTGCCGAATTTCTTGGACAGATGACCGGCGACAGCCGCAAGGACGCGCAACTCATTGGCCAGTTTGGCGTCGGCTTCTATTCGGCTTTTATCGTTGCAGATCGGGTTACCGTGGAGACCCGCCGTGCCGGTCTGCCGGAGGGCGACGGCGTTCGATGGGAATCGGACGGCAAGGGAGAATATACGCTCGAAACGATAGTGCGCCAGGAGCGCGGAACCCGCATTGCACTGCAGCTGAAAAAGGCGGAGGCAGAGTTCTGCGATGGCACGCGACTGCGTACGCTGATCAGGAAGTACTCTGACCACATCGGTTTTCCGGTAACACTTGCCGACGCAGACAAACCCGGGGATCCGCCGCAAACCGTGAATTCCGCGACGGCACTGTGGACGCGCTCCCGGTCCGACGTCAGCGACGAAGAGTACCGCGAACTTTACAAGCACCTTGCGCACGACTTTTCGGATCCGCTGACATGGAGCCACAACAAGGTTGAAGGCAAGCGTGAATACACCAGTCTGCTGTACATACCATCAACTGCGCCATTCGACCTGTGGAGCCGGGAAGCGCCGCGCGGCCTGAAACTGTATGTGCAACGAGTGTTCATCATGGATCAGGCGGACCAGTTTCTGCCACTGTATATGCGCTTCGTCAAGGGTGTTATCGATTCGGCGGATCTGCCGTTGAACGTATCGCGCGAGATGTTGCAGCAGGACTCCAATCTCGAATCAATCAGAACGGCGCTGACACGGCGCGTCATCGACATGCTGGAGAATCTGGCCGCCAACGATGCAGAGGGCTATGCAAAGTTCTGGAGCGCTTTCGGCCAGGCATTCAAGGAAGGACTGGCGGAGGATCCGCAGAACAGGGACAAGTTGGCCGCCCTGTTGCGCTTCGCGACAACCCGGTCCGACGGCGAAAAACAGGACCAGTCACTGGCCGACTACGTTTCGCGGACCGTGACAGGCCAGGACAGGATTTACTACGTGCTCGGCGACTCGTATGCCAGAGCGGCGGGCAGTCCGCATCTCGAACAATTGAAGAACAGGGGAATAGAGGTCTTGCTGCTCACCGACCGGATCGATCCGTGGGTCATCGACCATCTGCAGGAGTTTCAGGGCAAGAAGTTTCAGGATGTGGGTCGTGGTCAACTGGAGCTGCCCGAGGGCGACAATGCCGTATCCGAGAAAACGCTGGATGACAAAAACAAGCCATTGCTCAAGAAAATCCGGAGAACGCTGAAGGACCGTGTCGAAACCGTCAACGTCAGCCGTCGTCTCGTGGATTCCGCGGCCTGCGTGGTTGCAGCCGAACAGGACCTTGCGCCGCAGCTTCGTCGCATGCTGGAGGCCAGCGGGCAGAAAATCCCGCTGACCAAACCGATCCTGGAGCTGAATATGCGACACCCGCTGGTGGCGCGCCTGTCTGCCGAGACAGATAACGAGCGTTTCACCAACCTGTCGCATATCGTGCTTGATCACGCCCTGCTTGCCGAGGGTGCGGCCCTGCAGGACCCGGCCGCGTACCTGAAGCGCATGGACAAGTTGCTGCTTGACCTCGGTAAGAACAAGGCCTAGCAGGCTGTTGAAAAAGGATCGGCAACCCCTTTTCAACAGCCCGCCAGTCCCGGCGCATCAGTTTTTTCGGCCTCGCATATGCGGCGCCACGAGACAACGCTCAAGCACGCCGAAAGCCAGCTCGGTCAGGATCGCAAGGACAGCCGCCGGTATCGCGCCTTGCAAAATCATCGCGCTGTCGTTCAGCGCGAGCCCGGTGACTATCGGGTCACCGAGACCTCCGGCGCCGATGAATGCAGCCAGCGTTGCCGTGCCGATGCTAATGACCGCCGCTGTGCGGACGCCGGCAATCACATGGGGCATGGCCAGCGGCAGCAGCACGTAACGCATCTGTTGCCTGCGGGTCATTGCCATCGCTACTGCGACCTGACGATATCCGGGCGGGATTGCCAGGATCGCCGTAATGGTGCTGCGTGCAATCGGCAGCAGCGAATACAGAAACAATGCAATGATGGCGGGTGTCTGCCCGATACCGAACCAGGGAATGAGCAGCGCCAGTAACGCAATCGATGGCACCGTCTGAAGAAGGCCCGTGAAATACAGAAATACATTGGCGGCGCGTGTGTGTGCATGAACAAGCACCGCAATGCCGACACCCGCCACAATCGCAAGTGCAAGTGCAATTCCGGTCAGTTTCAGGTGCTGCCGGGTATTGCGCAACAATCGCGAAACCAGGCCTGGTGCCGCCTGCGAGGATTCGATCAATCCCTCATCCAGCAGGAATCCTCCGGCAACATCGGCGAAACTGACTTCGGGATCGAGTACTTGCAGATTCAGCTGCTGCATACGCCTGTCGTCGATCCTGCCGCTCATGAGCTCGAGGATCGCTGCTACCTCGGCCGGCAGACCGGTGTGCGTGAGGAAGGCTGCGCGGTATTGCGGAAAGTACCCGAGGTCGTCGTGCAGCAGAACCAGTTGCGAGCGCAGGATTTCTCCGTCGGTGGAATAGACCGCGGTGACATCGAGCTTGGCGCTGGCCAGAGCTTCATAGGCAAGGCTGTGCTCGATGCCGGTTGCCGACTGGTCAATGTCGTATCGTTCCTTGAGGCCGGCCCAGCCGTCATTGCGGCTGAGAAACTCATGTGGCAGGCCGACCCTGACGCGGCCGGCGCGCCTCAGGTCGGATATGTTTTGCAGGCCGAGCTGCCGCGCAAATCCAGCAGTAACGGCAATCGCATAGCTGTTGCTGAACCCGAGCGGCGCCAGCAGGCGCAACTCAAGTCCGGCCAGTGCCGCCTGAATTTCGTCGAAGTCCTTAAGCTCGGGTTGCTCGAGAATGACTTCCGTTATCGTGCCGGTATACTCAGGGTAAAGGTCGATTGTCCTGTTACTCAGGGCTTCAAAAACAATCTTTGTACCGTTTAGTCCGAATCGCCGCTGAACTTCATAGCCCCGGCTCTCGAGCAATTGCGCCCCCGCTTCGGCGAGTATGTAGTTCTCCGCAAAATTCTTGCTCCCGATCACCAAAGGCTCCGCGCGCGAGTTGAGCGCAACCAGCAGGAGTGCAGCGAATAGCGAGGTGCGCTTCATCGGCCAGTCGCTCCCAGCCCGGTGCACAGCTCGCGTACCTGGTCAGTGGCCGGTTGGCCTGTCACCTCCAAGATCGAACCCGACTGCAACACTGATCCACCCATCATGACGACCAGGCAGTCTGCCAGCGCGAGAGCCTCCTGCGGGTCATGCGTGACGATGACGGTCGAGACAGGCTCGATATTTCTCAGGTTGAGAAACTCCTGATGAATACTGCGTCGGGTCATCGTATCGAGACCCGAAAACGGTTCGTCGAGCAGCAATAATTCGGGCCGCAGCATCATCGCCCGGCACAGTCCCGCACGCTGTTGCTGACCGCCGGACAGCTCGTGCGGGTAGCGCTCCAGTATGTCCGTACGCAACTGCATGATGCTTATCAGTTCGGTGAGTCTTGCGCGGGTCTCCTGTTCCGGCCAGTTGTCGAGAATGGCCGGCAATACGATGTTCCTGCCGACTTTCATGTGAGGGAAAAGCGACACTCCCTGCACGGCGTAACCGATGCGCTTCCGGAGACGCCGCAAGTCGCAATCGGCCAGATCTTCACCGAGAGTCCGTACGCTGCCGCTGTCGGGCTCGAGCAAGCCGATGATCAACTGTACCAGCGACGATTTTCCGCTGCCGCTGGTCCCAAGGATGGCCGTAGTATGGTTGCGCGGAAAAGTTACGCTGATGTCCTTCAGTGCCAGGACATCCCCGCGACGCAAGGTTACCTCGCGGAGTTCCGCAGCCTGATGCTGTTTGACGGTGCGTTCCGGCATTGCTGCGACACTACGATATTTGCCGCCTGCAGGCCACGATTCCCGTGCAAACCTGCCTGGCCTTGCCTAGAATCGACTGCCGTAGACGGAGGTACAGGCGATGAGCAAATCGATGCGCAGCGATCGTGACCTGAAAGATCGGCTGACTGAGGAACAGTATCTTGTGACCCAGAAAAAAGGCACCGAACGCGCGTTTACCGGACAATATGTCGATCACAAGGCCGATGGCACATATTCCTGCATCTGCTGTGGCGCCGAACTATTCAGCTCGGACCACAAATACGATTCGGGATCCGGCTGGCCGAGTTTTTTTCTACCGCTCGCCGGCAACAGGGTGAGAACCGTCCGCGATACCAGTCACGGCATGATTCGCACTGAGGTTGTATGCAACAATTGCAACGCGCATCTGGGGCATGTGTTCGACGACGGACCGGAGCCATCCGGTTTGCGCTATTGCATAAACTCGGCATCGCTCGATTTCAGGGAGCCGGACTGATCCTGGCGATGCCCACGGATTCTTGATTGACGACCAGCCAGGGGAAATTCATGAGAGTTATAGCTACGTGCCTATGCGTTGCCACTTTGTTGACGATGACTGCTTGCGGAAAATCGGATGAAGGCAAGGTCGACGCCGCCGGAACAACAGAGCAACCAGGTAACGAAGCAGAGGCAACCGTATCCGCTGGCATCATCGAGTCTGCGGAAATCGTACCCGGGCTGAACATGCGAATTCTGCGTCAAGGCTCAGGGGCGATTGCAGAATCCGGCCAGATTGCAATCGTCCATTACACCGGCTGGCTTTACGACGAAACGGCCCAGGACAAACGCGGAGCAAAGTTCGACAGCTCGGTCGATCGCGGCGAACACTTCCAGTTCCCTCTGGGAGCAGGTCGCGTGATCAAGGGTTGGGATCAGGGCGTGATCGGCATGAAAGAGGGCGAGGTTCGTGAACTGACCATCGCTCCCGAGATGGCTTATGGCGACCGCAATGTTGGCAACGGATTGATTCCGCCGGGTTCGACGCTGATTTTCGAAGTCGAGCTAGCGCGCGCGCAGAGTGTGAAATCGGAGATCGATTTGCCGGACGCGCCGCCACAGTAACTCCACTCCCGGTAGCGGTTCCGTCGAGCTGCCTTTTGCTCAGGGACTGGCTGCGCCTGTCGTGGTCGCTTCTCGCGTGGCCGGGGGGAATTTCACTGCGAAAGTCACCTTTCGCCCTTGCCTGGCGTAGCCGTCGTCAATCGGCATCACGTTTATCCTCGCCGGAGCCAGGCCCCGTGCAGTCATGTGGGCGACAACGGACTGCGAACGGGCTTCGGCGAGCAAGCGATTGGCCGCCGCGCTTTCCGGTCCGTCACCACCGGCGCGAAGGAAAATAGTGGCCTCCGGACAGTCGCCGGCGATTTCCAGCAAACTGTCGAGCAGCGCCTCGGCGCCGGATTCGAGGGTCGACTTTGCAATGTCAAACTCGAGAGCCCGGTTCTGCAACGCCGCATCGAACTGCTGGCGACAGAGGGCCTGATAATCCCGAATCGGCGGAACCTCGATAACATGCGTTTCAAGTCGCATGCCGGGTAGCAACGATGCGTCCAGCCTGGACCGGGCATCTCCCCAGGAGTCGGCATCGGTGGTCACGCCGCGTATGGAGACTTCATCAGCCGTCACTTCCGCCTCCGAGAACCGAGTCCACAACGTTGCGCGCAGTGCCAGTTCTGTAACCAGGGCCCAGCCC
Organism: uncultured Woeseiaceae bacterium; assembly: GCA_964465665.1. GTDB lineage: Bacteria > Pseudomonadota > Gammaproteobacteria > Steroidobacterales > Woeseiaceae > JAKEGN01. The sequence continues at coordinate 1,407 of CAYXKM010000024.1, read as the reverse complement.
GGCGGCAGCAACGTGACCTCCCGCAATTCGAGAAAAACAACAGTTGACGAGGCGATGCTGCTGACTACGTCGTGAAGGATTGCCTCGTGTGCGATGGAACTGATCTGCCCGGTGACGGAAGTGCCGGTTTCATCGCGTCGGATGCGAAAATACGGCGTCACCGGCAGTGCCGTGTAGCTGTCCGGGGCACTGCCGGTGGATGCCGGTTCGCCGCCGACAGCGAGCAGCGAAGTCAGCATCATTGCGACTGGCAGGATTCGGTGAACCGACACGATCAGGACGCGTTATCGTTTTTCTGCTGCTGTAACATGCGCGCCTGGCCAATCCAGTCCTCGCGATAGATCCGGCTGCGAAAACCCTTGAGCTGCCGCGCGACCCGATCAATATCGAGTTCTGTCATCCCGGCGATCTGGCTGAACCGGAAAAAGCCGAGGTCGTGCAGGGTCTTCTCAATGCTAGCGCCAACACCCTTGATCTGCCTCAGATTATCGACACAGCCGTCATCTTTTGCGGGCCTGTCCGCTGCGGTAGGCGGCGGCGCCAGGCTGTCGGTGCCCGGACCCAAATGCACCGGCACCGCTCTGCCAATGTCATTGCTGGAATTGATCGGCGTTTGAGGATCGATCCCGTCAGCTCCGCGATGGACACCGCTGCCGATATCGCTTTCCTCGTCGTCTGCCGACGCCGGTACTCTTGCCCACGGACCGTCGTCGTCCGGCGCATCTATCGGCACGCCTCCGTCGCCGGTCCCGGCTGGCAACCACGAGGAAAGCGGCACGGCATCATCGTCATCGATTTGGTCCCTAAGGCCGGTCACCGCATTCTCAACGGTGTCCTCGTGGGGTTCGTTCGAAGCATTGAGCCCCTGCGGAAGGGTTTCGGCGTCGACCGGTTCGATCCGCGTGTGGTCCGATCCGATCTCAACTTCAAGGGAGGCAATCCTGGCTCTTGCGTTCTGCAGCTCGAACTGTAGTGCGTCACGCTCTGCCCGAAGCGTGTCCATTTCCGAGCGTGCCTTGTCCGCTGCGGCCCGGGCTTCTTCACCTTCGGCCCGCGCCCTGCTCAGCGCGGCTTCTTCTTCCGTAAGCGCGGCACGCACCTCGGCCAGTTCATTTTCGAGGTCCCGGGCCTCCTCGTCGCGGAGCCGGTAACGGTCGACAAGCGGCGGAACACGGCTCTTCCAGTTTGCGAGCTCGTTGCCCAGCCGCTGGATCTTCGCGTCCTTCTGCTGCAGCGCCTGATCAGTAGCACTCTCCTTGACTGATCTGTTGCGCAGTTCGCTTTGCAGCCGGTCACGATCTGCGACCGCCACGTCGAGATTGCTTGGCTTGTGGAACCAATCGTGCAGCAGTTGGAACGACCCGCCGTAGATGTTCCGCGAGCTGAGGACGATGTCCTGGTGCACCC
>CAYXKM010000023.1:0-13194 GCA_964465665.1 uncultured Woeseiaceae bacterium | reverse complement strand
CGAACAGGCAAAACTCGAAGAACGGATCACCAAAGCCCTCGAGGCAGTCGATACGTCCATGTCCGCGCTCGACGACGGCGATTTCGATCTTGAGAACCTGGAAGTCGGCAGCGGCGAAGTCGAGCACGACGACGTTGCCCGTGACGACATCGAAGATGCCCCGGTAGTCCGCTTTGTAAACAAGGTACTGCTGGACGCTATCAAACGCGGCGCTTCCGACATTCATTTCGAGCCATACGAGAAAGTCTTCCGTGTCAGAACCCGGCTGGACGGAGTGTTGTCGGAAGTAGCTCAACCGCCCGTCGCGCTTGCGAACAAAGTGTGCGCACGCCTTAAGGTCATGTCGCGACTGGACATCGCCGAGCGCCGCGTGCCGCAGGACGGCCGCATCAAGATGCGCCTGTCGAAAAATCGTGCCATCGATTTTCGTGTCAGCACCTGCCCCACGCTTTATGGTGAAAAGGTCGTGCTGCGTATCCTCGACCCCTCCAGCGCGAAACTCGGTATCGATGCTTTGGGCTACGAGGACCATCAGAAAGCGCTTTACCTGAAGCACCTCAACAAACCTTACGGCATGATCCTGGTGACGGGACCCACCGGTTCCGGCAAGACCGTATCGCTGTATACCGGATTGAACATACTCAACACCCAAGACCGGAATATATCGACCGCGGAGGATCCTGCGGAAATCAACCTGCCGGGTGTCAACCAGGTCAACGTCAATCCTAAAGTGGGCCTCACTTTTGCCTCGGCATTGAAAGCATTTCTGCGCCAGGATCCTGACGTCATCATGGTCGGGGAAGTTCGTGACCTCGAGACTGCCGAGATTGCCATCAAGGCGGCGCAGACGGGTCACCTGGTTCTCTCGACCCTGCATACCAACGATGCACCACGCACATTGACCCGCCTTGTTGACATGGGTGTGAAACCCTACGCCATCGCAACCTCGGTCAGCCTGATTATTGCGCAGCGACTCGCGCGAAAGCTTTGCGACAACTGCAAGGAACAGCGCGACGTACCGCATGAGGCACTGGAAAAGGAAGGATTCACACAGGAAGACATCGAGGGCGGCCTCACCATCTTCGGGCCGGTGGGATGCAAGGTCTGCAACTCGGGCTACAAAGGCCGGCTCGGCATATTCCAGGTCATGGAAGTGTCCGAGATCATGGGCCGGATCATCATGGAAGGCGGTAATGCCATTCAGATTGCCGACCAGGCCGTAGCCGAGGGCGTAATCGATCTGCGCAGGGCCGGATTGAACAAAGTCAAGGACGGGCTTACCAGCCTTGAGGAAATCAATCGGGTTACGATTGAATAGGAGTCGGGTATTTAACGCGGTTAACGGAAGAGACGACGATGGCTGAGATAGCGGTAGCGGGCAGTACGCCTTTTGTCTGGGAAGGAACCGACAGAAAGGGCAACAAGATCAAGGGCAAGAGCATGGCGGCCAATGAGGCCGCAGTGCGCGCGGACCTGCGGCGGCAGGGCGTCGTTCCGAGCCGTATTCGCAAACAAAGCAAGGGGCTTTTCAGCAGTGTTGCGAAGATCACCCCCGGGGACATCGCCATTTTCAGCCGCCAGCTTGCAACCATGCTTGCTGCCGGCATTCCATTGGTCCAGGCGTTCGAGATTGTCGGCAACGGCCATGAGAACGCCAGCATGCAAAAACTGATCCTCGCCATCAAAGCGGATGTCGAGGGCGGCAGCGCGCTGGCTGAAGCGCTTGCCAAGCATCCCTTGTATTTCGATGACCTGTTCGTGAACCTCGTGGAGTCGGGTGAGCAGGCCGGCGCGCTCGAAACCTTGCTGGACAAAATCGCGACCTACAAGGAAAAAACCGAGGCGATCAAGAAGAAAATCAAGAAAGCGCTGACTTACCCGGCCGCCGTTGTTGTGGTTGCGTTCGTAGTTACGATCATTCTGATGATTTTCGTCATTCCCGCGTTCGAAGACCTGTTCAAGGGTTTTGGCGCCGATCTTCCTGCTTTCACCCGCATGGTCATCACTGCGTCACAATTCATCCGGGACCAGGGCTGGATACTTGCCATGATTGCCGGCGGCGGCGTCTATGCATTCCTCTATTTCAAGAAGCGCTCGCGGGCGATGCGGCATTTCCTGGATCGGATGACCCTGAAAGCACCAATCCTCGGGCCGATCATGAAAAAGGCAGCAATAGCACGGTATGCGCGCACGCTGTCGACCATGTTCAGCGCCGGCGTACCCCTTGTGGAGGCCCTGGACTCGGTGGCCGGCGCGACTGGCAATATCGTGTATGAAGTCGGCGTGCTGAAAATGAAGGACGAGGTGTCTACCGGCCAGCGCCTGCAACAGGCAATGGAAAATACAGACCTGTTTCCGAACATGGTGATCCAGATGATCGCCGTCGGCGAGGAGTCGGGTTCCCTCGACGCGATGTCCGCCAAAGTTGCCGACTTCTACGAAGAAGACGTGGACAATGCGGTCGATAACCTGAGTTCACTGCTCGAACCGATGATCATGGCAATCCTGGGTGTACTGGTTGGCGGCCTTGTAGTCGCCATGTACCTGCCAATATTCAAAATGGGTTCGGTCGTCTAGGGCCACTCGACAAATCCTCGTGAAACAACGGCGCTGTTCAGGCGCCGTTGTCTTTTGCGGGACCGGAAAGGGATAATCACAGGCCATGTTCGAATTGTTCGCCCATACTCCCTGGCTGTTCGTTGCGACCGTTTTCACCGTATCGCTGCTGGTCGGCAGTTTTCTCAACGTCGTCATCCACCGCCTGCCCATCATGATGGAGCGAGAATGGCGAGCCCACTGTGCCGAGATCAGCGCTTTACCGGCAATCGATCTGCCGACGGGGCGTTTTGACCTGATGGTGCCGCGATCGCGGTGCCCGTCCTGTGGCTCGATGATCACTGCCCTGCAGAATATCCCGGTGATCAGTTATCTCGTCCTCGGTGGCAAATGTGCAAACTGCAAGGCGCCGATATCGAAGCGCTATCCGATCGTGGAATCCATGACTGCCCTGCTCACGGCTGTTGTTGCCTGGCGTTTCGGTTTCGGCTGGGAGGCCGCTGTGGCCATAGTCCTGACCTGGTCGCTGATCGCCATCAGCGTTATCGACATCGACAGACAGCTGATCCTGGATTCCATATCCCTGCCGCTGCTCTGGCTTGGCCTGACACTCAGTCTCTTCCACCCGGTGGACGGCGCCGAGCGGCTTTTCATCGACCCGCAGAGCAGCATCATCGGCGCCCTGGCCGGCTACCTTTCCCTGTGGAGCATTTATCATCTCTTCAGGCTGGTGACCGGCAAAGAGGGCATGGGATACGGCGACTTCAAGCTGCTCGCTGCGCTCGGAGCCTGGCTCGGATGGCAAATGTTGCCGTTGATCATCCTGCTGTCGGCCGTGGTCGGCGCGGCCGTCGGTCTGGCGATGATCGTGTTCGTGGGGCATAACCGTAATGTACCGATTCCTTTTGGTCCGTACCTCGCCGCAGCGGGATGGATCGCGCTCCTTTATGGCCCGCAGATTGTCGGGAGCTACCTGGACACCATGGGCTGAGGGCATATCCCGTGCTTAGAATCGGCCTGACCGGCGGTATCGCCAGTGGCAAGACCACAGTCTCGGACATGTTCGCGGCTCACGGTGTTCCGGTGATCGATACCGACCTCATAGCGAGGGAGCTCGTGCGGCCAGGAATGCCGGCTCTCGATGAGATCCGCGAGCGCTTCGGTGACGGGGTGATAATGTCCGATGGCAACCTCAACCGCAGCAAACTTAGAAAACTGGTTTTCGGGAATGAAGACTATCGCATCGCCCTGGAAGGAATTCTTCATCCGAGGATCCGGAAGGAAACGATGACCCGCTCCGACGCAGCTGGTGGGCCATACCAGATTATCGTCGTTCCGCTTCTGGCAGAGTCAGACCTGAAGTCCGCCATGGACCGCATCGTCGTTGTGGATTGCGATCCGCGAACCCAGCTGAAGCGCCTCCTGTCCCGTGACAGGGACAGCATCGAACAGGCACGGCGAATGATTGCGACACAGGCTAGCCGCGAAGAGCGCCGCGCCATCGCCAGCGAGGTGATCAGCAATGACGGCGATATCGAAAATACCCGGCGACAGGTCGAGAAGCTGCACCGAGATTTTCTGATGCTGGCGAAATCATCCGCTGATGCGCAATTGCGTCGCTGATCTGCGACGCCCTGAGACTCAGGCGCAATTTGCCTGAATTCACACCGTGGCGCAGAATACGACCATGCCAGCCACTGCCAGCCATATTGCAGCGCCATCGTCCGGGATCGCCGGACGGCGACGCGTCGAATACGAACAACCGCTCAACGAGCGCATGCGCACTTTCATGCGGCTGGAGTTCCTGTATCGCCAGATGCTCTACAACATTGAGCTTGAGGCAGAGTGGGCAACGCGGGCGGCGACCGGCAGCCTGATCGAGATCATGGCCATCCTGGGTCGTGGCGACGTGCGCAGCGATGTGTACAAGGAACTCGACTATCACGTCGAAAACCTGAAGCGGTACAAGAGCCAACCTGAAGTTGACGCGCGCCGGCTCGACGCACTTATCCGCAACCTGCTGTCGATTCGCTCGGACGTCGACGCCGCCGGACCCCAGTACTTGCAGCCGTTGAAAGACAACGAATTCCTGAGCTCAATCAAGCACCGCAGCTCGATTCCCGGCGGCACCTGCGAGTTCGACCTTCCGGAGTTCAATCACTGGCTGCGGCAGCCCTTCGACCGGCGCAAGGAAGATCTGGACGACTGGCTGTTGGCGATCCGGCCGGTCTGCGACGCCGTCATCGAATTGCTGTGGCTAATGCGGGAAAGCGCCCAGCCAACGGAGAAAGTAGCGATCAACGGCATGTATCACCACAAAATGCAGAAAGATGCGAGTTGTCGCATGCTGCGTGTGACCTTACCGGATGACAGCCCGCTTTACCCCGAGGTCAGTGGCAGCCAGAACCGTTTCACGGTTCGCTTTCTCGACTGGTCCACGATCAATCGCCGCGCGGTGCAGACCGGGCACGACGTCATATTTCAGATCAGCGTTTCCTGATCGCCGCCGGCGAGGCTCGCAACGCCTCGAGGACCGGCACATCGGCCGGCAACATATCCGCTGCGGTCAACAGCTCCGGTGCTATCCATCGCAGCGCCTGGCCGTCGAGGCCGACCGGCACCGATTGCCATCCGGTCACCCTGTAGAATTCGATAGCGACGCTGCGATCGGCATAATGATGTTCAACGCTCATGAAATGCTCGCATGCCTCGACTTCGATGCCAAGCTCCTCAGACAGCTCGCGCGCGAGCGCTGAGGTTGCGGATTCACCCGGAGAAATCTTGCCACCGGGAAACTCCCACATCCCGACAAACTGCGAGTCGCCCAGCCTTTCGGTAATCAGGACGCGGCCCGATGCATCCTGCAAAATTCCGGCTGCTACCTGGACCGGGCGCAAGACACAACATCCATCAGCTCAACCTGCCGTGACACTGCTTGTACTTGCGGCCGGACCCGCAGGGACAGGGTTCGTTCCGGCCGACCTTTCGGGTGTCACGAATGAATGGCGTGACCGGCTCCGCTTTGCGCGGTTCCGGTTTGACCTGTTCGCCTGAACCGAGAGCCGACACCTCGGCATGTTGCGCCTGGAGTTTCTGTACAGCACGACGTTGTGCTTCCATGCGCTGAATATCCTGCTCGCTCTGAATCCGTATCCTGGCGAGAATGCTGATCGTGTCGTGCTTCACCTGCTCCAGCATCTCCCCGAACATCGCAAAAGCTTCGCGCTTGTACTCCTGTTTCGGGTTTTTCTGGGCATAACCACGCAGGTGAATACCTTGGCGAAGATAGTCCATCGCAGCAAGATGCTCTTTCCAATGCAGATCCAGTTGCCTCAACATCACCGACTTTTCGACCAGGCGCATGGCTTCCGCACCGAATGCCTGCTCTTTCTGCGCGTAACTTGCCTGCACTGCGTCAACACAGAGCTGCCGGATATTTTCTTCATTCAGGGATTTGTCGTCCTGAACCAGCCTGGTCACATTGAGATGCACTACAAAATCGTTCTCGAGTGCATGCGTCAGCCCATCCGTGTCCCATTGCTCTTCCTGACTGCCTCGCGGCATGTACTGGTCCACCAGCGCCCCGACCACCTCCTCCCGTATCGCAATGACGGAATCGCGAATGTCGTCAGCGGCCATCAGTTCCGATCGCTGGTGATAGACGACCTTGCGCTGGTCATTCGCAACATCGTCGTACTCAAGAAGATTCTTGCGAATGTCGAAGTTGTGAGCTTCTACCTTACGCTGAGCACGTTCTATCTGGCGCGTAAGCAATTTGCTTTCGATAGCCTCACCCTCACGCATGCCGGCCCTCGACAGGAGCGCCTTGGTGCGGTTCGGGTCGCCGAAGATACGCATGAGCGTGTCTTCCATCGAAAGGTAGAAGCGGCTCGAGCCAGGATCACCCTGACGGCCGGACCGGCCGCGGAGCTGGTTGTCAATACGTCTCGATTCATGCCGCTCGGTGCCGACTATGTGCAGGCCCCCGGAAGCGATAACGGCGGCGTGCCGTTTGTTCCAGTCTGCTCGAATGCTTTCCTTGTCGGCGTTCGGCCCGGCCGCCACGATTTCTGCTTCGCGGTTGCCGCCGAGAACGATATCCGTTCCACGGCCTGCCATGTTGGTAGCGATGGTAATCGCGCCCGGCCGTCCCGCTTGTTGCACCACGATGGCTTCGCGCGCGTGTTGCTTTGCATTCAGCACTTCGTGATCGATGCTCTTCTTCTTCAGAATGGAGGACAGCAACTCGGACGTTTCGATCGATGTCGTGCCGACCAGCACCGGCTGGCCGCGCTCGCGGCAATCGACTATGTCCTCCACGATTGCTTCGAACTTGTCCTTCTGGGTGAGGTAAACGAGGTCCGGCATGTCCCCGCGGACCATCGGCATATGGGTCGGGATTACGATCACTTCAAGGCCATAAATCTGTTGAAATTCAAAGGCTTCCGTGTCCGCCGTGCCAGTCATGCCGGACAGGTTTCGGTACAGCCGAAAGTAATTCTGAAAGGTAATGGAAGCAACGGTCTGGTTTTCCTGTTTGACTGCAACACCTTCCTTGGCCTCGATTGCCTGGTGCAGACCATCCGACCAGCGGCGACCCGGCATCGTTCGTCCGGTGAATTCATCGACGATGATGATCTCGCCATCCTTGACGATGTATTCGACGTCAAGATGGAACATGAAATTCGCGCGTAGCGCGGCATTGAGATGATGCAGCAGGCGTATGTTGGCTGCGTCGTAAAGGCTCTCGCCTTCGCCGAGCAACCCTGCCTGGATCATCAGTTGCTCGACAAGCTGGTGTCCGTCGTCCGTGAGATGAACCTGCTTTGACTTTTCATCCGTTGTGAAATGTCCGCGCGTGACAAGTTTGCATTCCGGAACTTTGCCTTTGGCATCCACCTGCACAAGGTTCGCGCCGCGCTCCCCGGCAATTTCCAGAGCCCGTTCAACAGGAATGACTTCAACATCAAGCCCGTCTTCGCCCTTTGTGGTAATTCGCAGCCCGCGTTCATCGGTCAGTCGCACCTGGCTCGCGTGTATGTCGAGATTCGTCGGATCCGGGGAATCATGTTGCTGTTTGAGACGCGGAATGAGCTTGTTGATCTTTTGATAGAGATCGGTGCTCTCCTCCGTAGGACCGGAAATAATGAGCGGCGTTCTTGCTTCATCGATCAGAATGGAGTCGACTTCGTCAACAATCGCGAAGTTCAAATCCCGCTGTGCTTTGTCGGCCAGTGAAAAAGCCAGGTTGTCGCGCAAGTAATCGAACCCGAGCTCGTTGTTGGTTGCATAGGTAATGTCGCTTGCATATGCAGCGCGCTTTTCGGCCTGCGTCTGCCCGCTTTTTGCCACACCGACGGTCAGCCCGAGGAACTCATAAAGCGGACGCATCCAGTCTGCATCGCGCTGCGCCAGGTACTCATTGACCGTAACAACATGCACTCCCTTGCCGCTCAGCGAGTTGAGATAGGCAGGCAAGGTAGCTACCAGCGTCTTGCCTTCCCCTGTGCGCATCTCGGCGATGTCTCCCTGGTGCAGCACCATTCCGCCGATCAGCTGCACATCGAAGGGCCGCATCTCCAGGGTGCGCCAGGCAACTTCACGAGCCACCGCGAAAGCTTCCGGAAGCAAATCATCCAGCGGTTCGCCGTCCGAGAAACGCTCGCGAAACTCGCCCGTCTTCGCCGCGATGTCCGCATCCGGCAACTTTTTCAGTCCATCTTCCAGTGCGTTGATTTGCGTAACCACATTGGAGAATTCGCGCAACAGGCGCTGATTACGACTGCCGAAAATGCGGGTTAGGAAATTGGCCACTCAAGGCTCCTGGCTGGAATTGGCTGCGTGCCGATCGCCCGGCAGGACGCACGCAAAGACCGGTATTTTACGGACTGGTTCCGAATTTGCACTACTGTTTGCGGACACCGGAAGCGCTGATGTGGGTGCGGCATCCGCGATTCACAAGGCTCAGGCACGATGGACGTGCCCACCTTGATCAGCAGGACTGCGGAAAAGCGAGGAAACCGGGGAAAATCCGCCGCGTCGCCTAGTCGGCGCCCTGGCGGATGAATTGCACGGGATTGACGCGCGTGCCGTTTTTCAATACTTCGAAATGGAGATTCGGGCCAGTCGCGCGACCGGTATCACCCATTAGCGCCACGGTCTGCCCTTTCTTGACCTCGTCGCCGACGTCCACGAGGTTGTCGGAATTGTGTGCATAGCGGGTAGCGTAGCCGTTGCCATGATTGATTTCGACCATCTGCCCGTAGCCATAGCGGTTCGCGGACCAGGTAACGACGCCGTCAGCAACCGAAATCACTTCTGCGCCTGCCTTCCCCGCGAAGTCGACGCCGGTGTGATTAGCAGGTTTGCCGGTGAATGGATCGGTGCGGCGGCCGAAATATGATGACATCCAACCTGCCTTGACCGGACGGCCTGCCGGGTGCACCCGTTCGCTCAAGTTTTGGTTCAACAGTACGCTTTCCAGGACACCCAGTTGCGCCTCGCGATCTTCGAGTTGATGGTTGAGATCCTGCATCGCAGTAAGCACGTCAGGTATGGCGACCGCGGAACCGGTCGTCGGGTAGGGCTCCTCGGGACCACCGAGTGCCGGGTCGGAATCGAAATCGAACTCGCCATCCTCGAGATTGGCCATTTCCGTCATGCGCCGACCGAGCGCGTCCAGCCGGATGACCCGGGCATTCATCTGGCCAATACGGATCGCCAGTGCATCCAGAGTGTCTTCGGTTTCCTGCCGGGTCGTTGCAATCGCCGCCTGTTGTGCCGAGAGCTCCTCGGTCAGGCTGGCAAGCTCCGAATGCGGCACACCGGAACCGTTTTGCGCCGAATACCAGGCGCCGAGGACAAACGCAGCAGCACCAAGGCAAGCGGCGAAAGCGACGCCGATGGCGGTAACGGACATGCCGGACAGGGTAAGCTGCCGGGTGCTACCGAAGCCCTTGCCGAAGATGACTACGTTCATCGAGTTCGCCCCCGATGCGGGATTAACGGATGATATGTTATTGATATTACTATCATTAACCGGTCGTCCAGCTGCCACGCAGGGCGCTCTCTCATTAATATCGAACGGCGGTCGATGATCATTTCGGTAGCCCCGCTATCGTAGGACCGGAGTCCCTTAGATCGGTGGTTTTGCGTCCCCGTCTTTCGGCGGGTATGCCTTTGTCGAGGGATCAATATGCATAACGCGGCTTTTTTTTACAAGAATTGAGCTTCAGAATGTTGACTTCGGTCACCCGCAATCCCCGGAATCGCTAACTCCGTCACATTTTTATGACTATTGTCCAATTGGAAAGCTTACTTAAGTCGACCACGGGTGGCCCGCTGGAGGAGCTGGTACAAAAGGCCGCCGGCATGGAACGCCTGTTGGGCGTGCTCAAAGCGGCCCTGGAACCGGCGATGGCGCCGCGACTGAAGGGCGTCAATCTGCGGCCGGACGGAGAGTTGGTACTGGTAGCCGAATCGCCGTCCTGGGCGGCCCGATTGCGCTTCGAAGCCGACAAGTTGATGGCGGCAGCCAGAGAAAGTGGCGCGAGCGTCAGCGCCTGCAAAGTAATAGTTGCAAAAGATCAGCCGAGGTCCTAACCGGGGTCAGACCCCAATTTGCTCACGCATATGCCGGGGTCGCGTAGGAGATCGGTGCCCGGTTCGGGTCCTTGTAAGTGACCTCCTCCCAGGCGCTCTGATTATCGAGCAGCGCGCGAAGCAGCTTGTTGTTGAGGTCGTGGCCGGACTTGAATGCCGAGTACTCGCCAATGAGGCTGTGTCCGAGCAGGTAGACATCGCCGATCGCATCCAGAATCTTGTGAATCACGAATTCGTTGGCATAGCGCAGGCCGTCTTCGTTGAGAATCCGGTAGTCGTCGAGCACGATTGCATTGTCCATGCTGCCGCCGAGCGTCAGGTTGCGTGCACGAAGTGTCTCGACGTCACGGAGGAAACAAAAGGTTCGCGCACGGCTGACTTCCTTCAGAAAGGAAGTCGATGAAAAATCGATCGATGCGTGGCGGCTCAGCTTGTTGAAGACCGGGTGATTGAATGAGATTTCAAAGTTCACCTTGAAGCCATTGAACGGAGTCAACTCGGCCCATTTGTCACCGTCTTCGACACGAATTTTCTTGCGAATGCGAATGAATTTCTTGGCTGCGTTCTGTTCCTCGATACCAGCCGATTGCAGCAGAAAAATGTACGGTCCCGCGCTACCGTCCATGATCGGCACTTCAGGTGCCGAAAGGTCGACATTGAGATTGTCGATGCCGAGTCCGGCCAACGCCGACATCAGGTGTTCGACAGTTGCAACCTTGACGCCGTCCTTGATCAGGGTCGTGCCGAGCATCGTCTCGCCGACCAGACGCGGATCCGCCGGAATGTCGACCGGTACATCGAGATCCACGCGTCGAAAAGTGATCCCGGAATTTTCGGCAGCCGGCCGCAGCGTCATGTAGACCTTTCTTCCGGAGTGCAGGCCGACGCCGGTTGCTCGAATGGCCGTTTTGATCGTTCGCTGTCGCAACATCGACTGCCTTTTCATCCAGATTGCCCTGCCGGCCCGAATCAGGCTGCTGGCGGCAGGCAGGAAAGCCCAAGACTCATTACGATATATCAACGGCTTAGTGCAACAACCTCAGCCGATTTAGCGCGGAAGCCTAACATATTGTACGCGCGCCACCTAGTGCATGGACATGCTTCCGAGCTTCACGTTCCTGTCCCTGGACTCCAGCAGCAGCTCCTGCCAGGGCCTGCTGCCGGGTCCGTTTCCTGAGTGGAGTTCGGTCACGCAAGTCGGCGCAGGCCGAGTGAGTTTGCCAGCGCCGGCATCGTCGCCTCAATCGGCCTGACGTCGCAGGAACGCCGGGATGTCCAGCAATTCCTCCCGCAGACCGCCGTCCTCGAGCCCGTCGCCCACAGCGCGCTTTCGTTGCACGGTAGGCTTGTCGAGAGTCGCATAGTTCGGCTCCATTGATTCCGGCTGCCGACGCACAACACGCATCGGTGACTCGCTTTGTGCGGCGCGCTGGCCGAGCCCGGTCGCAACCACTGTGACACGAATGCTGTCCTTCATGTCCGGATCGATGACCGTGCCAATGACAACCGTCGCATCATCTGCAGCAAATTCCTTGATAGTGTTGCCGACCTCCTGGAATTCGCCAATCGACAGGTCCATCCCGGCAGTCACATTGACCAGGATGCCATTGGCGCCTGCAAGATTTATGTCCTCTAGCAACGGGCTGGAGATCGCCGCTTCAGCGGCTTCGCGTGCACGCCCCTCGCCGGACGAGACGCCGGACCCCATCATCGCCATTCCCATTTTCGCCATCACGGTGCGCACGTCGGCAAAATCGACGTTGATCAGTCCGGGACGAGTGATCAGTTCGGCTATGCCCTGCACCGCTCCCTGCAATACCTGGTTGGCGGCACGAAACGCATCGAGCAAGGTTGTTTCGCCACCCAGAACTTGCAACAGCTTCTCGTTCGGAATTGTGATCAGAGAATCGACATACTTGCCGAGTTCGGATATACCGTGTTCGGCGATTGCCATCCGCTTGCGGCCTTCCATGAGAAACGGTTTAGTCACAACAGCAACCGTAAGAATTCCCAATTCCTTCGCGACCTGTGCAACGATCGGTGTCGCGCCGGTGCCGGTTCCGCCGCCCATGCCTGCCGTGACGAACAGCATGTCCGCACCTTCGATGACTTCCTGAATCCTGTCGCGATCTTCCATCGCAGCCTGGCGCCCGACGTCCGGGTCCGCGCCTGCACCGAGACCCTTGGTAATATTGCAGCCGATTTGCAGCGCCGTCCGGACTCGCGCGCTGTTCAATGCCTGCGCATCGGTATTTGCACAAATGAAGTCGACTCCTTCAATACCGGAATTGACCATATGAGCGACTGCGTTGCCGCCGCCGCCGCCGATTCCTATCACCTTTATGACAGCGCTTTGGCTATGCGCATCCATTAACTCGAACATTGAGATTCCTCCGCTCAGATTCCCTGATATTGATTCTAGAACTCACTCGTTAAACACAATCCCCGGGTTGCCCCGAGAGCACTTTCCTAAAACTGTCCCTGAAACCACGATCGCATTCTTTGCCAGACGTCGACGATGTTGCCGCCGACCGGCGTGCCACGGCGATTCCTCCGCGTCATGTTCTCGTACCCGTACAGCAGCAGCCCGACGCCGGTCGCGTGGATCGGGTTTCGCACGACATCCGACAGTCCGTCCACATACTGTGGCGAGCCGAGACGTACCGGCATATGAAAAACTTCTTCGGCAAGCTCCACCGCACCTTCCATCTTCGCGCTGCCGCCGGTAATGACGATTCCTGCAGCAATCAGCTCTTCGAATCCGCTGCGGCGTAATTCATCGCGAATCAGGCTGAACAGCTCTTCGAATCGCGGTTCGACGATCTCCGCCAGAGTCTGCCGCGCAAGCCGTCGCGGTGGCCGCTCGCCGACGCTTGGCACTTCGATCGTCTCGTCGGGGTTCGCCAACTGTGAAAGCGCGCACGCATACTTGATCTTTATCTCTTCGGCATACTGCGTCGGCGTGCGCATGGACACCGCAATGTCATTCGTAACCTGGTCGCCGGCTATCGGGATGACGGCCGTGTGCTGAATCGC
>CAYXKM010000022.1:0-3845 GCA_964465665.1 uncultured Woeseiaceae bacterium | reverse complement strand
GTGTCCAGTTTTGCAGTCCGCGATCGCGCTGTGAGCATTGCGCGAAATACGGACAAGGTTCGCAATGTCAACAACCAGATCCTGGTGAATACCAACAACGAGTAAACCAGGGTATTTCCGGAGTTACACAGTGAGTAAGTCATCGTGGACGTAAATGAGAGAATCGAACAACAACTGAAATCGAACCAGGTCATTCTTTACATGAAGGGGACGCCGGATTTTCCTCAATGCGGATTTTCAGGTCAGACAGTCAACGCGTTGAAAGCGATAGGAAAGCCTTTTGCGTACGTCAATATCTTCGAAGATTCGGAGATTCGTGAGGGCCTCAAGCGCTACTCGAACTGGCCGACATTTCCGCAGCTTTACGTCAACGGCGAGCTGATAGGCGGCTGTGACATCGTCGTGGACATGTTTCACTCCGGCGAATTGCAGAAACTCCTGGCGGAAGACGCCGCCTGACTGTATCGCCAGTCGGCTACCCGGTATACGCCGTGCCGTCGGCTCCACGGCACTTGACATAATCGTTGCGCAAGCGGGTCTGCCACAGCTTGAAGCCATCCTGATTGCCGCAGGCTTACCCGTTCGGGACCCCGGCTCTACGGCTACCTGAACGCCGCTGAACCCAAGCGCCACGCGCATTTGAGACGCGGGTCACTGCGTAATAATGGCTCATTGTTATATTGCTTCGACGCATGCGACCAGCGCGCCGAACGCTCCTGTTTGCAGGCATCCCGATCAACGGCGGAGCTTCAGCAGATGCCAGTGTCACACCGAATCCGCAGACTCCAGTGGTCGCTGCCGGCAGGACTGCTGTTGCTGATGTCGGCGGGCTGCTCACTTCTTCGGCCCGACGACACCGGGGAGCGTGTCATCCTGGATCCCGAGTTGCCACCGGCCGTGATCAGCCAGGCGCCGGTCGAAAGTGGACAGCCGCCGATAGTCGTTGTTCCGCGGGCAGAGCCCGAGCCGGAACCGATCGCTCCGGCAGTTTTCTCACACCGTGTGGCCATCGTGCTGAGCGGCCGGCAGCCCGGATACGACGGCGTTGCGCGCGAGCTGGAACAGGTGCTGGAGGACTACTCGCTGTATGACCTGTCCGACCGCAGCCAGACGGTTCGCAGCGTATTCAGCAGTATCGCGGACGAGAAGGCGACCGCCGTCATTGCGATCGGCCTGCGTGCTGCACTTTCAGCAAGGGCGTTATCCGGGGTGCCAGTCGTGTTCTGTCAGGTATTCAATGTCAAAGACAACGATCTGGTCACCGATACTATGCGAGGTGTTTCGTCGCTCCCACCCATTCGGCTGCAACTCAAGGCCTGGAAAGATCTCGATCCGCAATTGCAGGACGTCGGTGCCATCATCGGAGCTGGGCATGAAGCACTGATTGAAGAAACCACGGTTGCCGCCGAAGAGCTGAACTTACGCATGCATTTCCGGATTGCAGGATCCGACAAAGAGACTCTCTACCAGTTTAACCGCCTGGTTCCGGATATCGACGGTTTCCTGCTGTTTCCGGACAATCGCATACTGAGCCGCACAGTCCTGGGCGAAATGCTGGGCTACGCGTCCAGGCACCGGGTGCGGATTGCCGCATTCAACGAATCTCTTCTCGAAATGGGGGCGACGCTCAGTGCGACATCGTTGGATGCGGATATTGCATCGACGATCGTTCGAGTACTTGATCGATTCGAGAACGACAAGGGCCACCTGCTGCCCGAAATCACGCCGCTTACCGCGATCCAGATTCGTACCAACAAGGCGCTGGTTGAGCTGTACGGACTCGAGATCGCTGAAACCGGACCGGATTCAATTGCGGGTGCGTTGTGACGCTTGCCGATATCAGGAATCTTGGAAACAAGCTAAGAACTTATATCGGGCAGAGAAACGCGGCGCGACGTGGCAAACGTGCGCTTGTCCGGGAAATCCTCTCGCTGCAAATCATGATTACGGCTGTGATAGGCGGTCTTGCTGTTGCTGCCCTTTACTGGGGAGGTCAGTGGGTACTGCAGGACAATTACGGTCGTTGGGCACTGCAATGGACCGAAGAATTGAACGAACTCGGCGCGCCGCTGTACCTGAGCAACGACAATGACGCGCTTTTGCAGCTTGAAAGTTTTATCGACAAATACTCGGAGATCGAACGGGTAACCTACTACATGAACGACGGTAAAGTGCTCTTTGCCATATCGAACACTGAAGAACAGACCGAACCCGCGCGCGACCTGACTGCCTCCATGTTGCGCAATGCCAGTGAACTGGCTGGCGGTCAGCAGCCGTACGTCATGAAGAGCAGCCTGATAAATGCCCGTGCATTCGAGATCCTTGCGCCGGTCTGGACCGAATCCATCATCAGCGACGGGATGTTCGACTTCGACCCGCAACTTGCCGTCGACTCCAGTGCGATCGAATTGATCGGCTTTGTCGGCCTCGAGCTCGACTTCATGCTCTTCCACGACAGGTTGCTGCAGAACATCAAGATTGCAATTTCGGTTCTTGTGGTCGTACTCATCGCTTCCGGAATCATCGGTCGCGCGACACTGCGCAAGGCCCTGTCGTCGATATCCGACCTGCAGGAGCCAATATCGGAACTGGCCAAAGGCAATCTCAGGGTTCAATTCAAGCCGGCTGAGCACAAGGAGATATCGGATATTGTCGAGGCTCTCGAATCGACGGCGACCGCTCTCGGCGAACGTGACGCGCGCCTGCTGCAACTCGCAAATCACGATGTTTTGACCGGCCTGTTCAACCGGCGCCGCTTCGTCGAAGAACTGAAAAAGGAAGTCGACAACGTAGATGTCAATGACAGGATTGCGGCGTTGATGTTCGTGGACCTCGACCAGTTCAAGTACGTCAATGACACCTGTGGCCACCCAGCCGGAGATCGCATGCTGCGAAAGGTTGCCGATCAGCTCATAAGGTCGGTCGGCGATAACGGGCTGGTCGCCCGGTTCGGCGGCGACGAGTTCGCCGTGCTGGTTCCCGACACGTCGAAAACAGCCGTCAAGGCACTTGCGGAATCCATCCTGGACGACATGAGGCGGCTTGCGCACATCGAAAGCGACAACGTATTCCACGTGCACTGCAGTATCGGCATCACGATGATCGATTCCTCCCAATTCGATCACGATGACCTGATCGCGCAGGTCGACATTGCCTGCCGCGAAGCCAAGGCCAGCGGACGAAACCGGCTGCAATTCTTCAGCATGTCGGAACGCGAAGCGGAAAAAATGGTGGCTGACGTCGGCTGGATGTCAAAGTTACGGGCCGCGATCGACAACAATGCCTTCGTCTTGCGTTACCAGCCAATTGTTGACATCGTGAGCGGTGAAACGACTCATCACGAAGTTCTGCTGCGAATGCGCGCGGAAGATGGAAAGCTGATTGCGCCCGATGCGTTCCTGCCGGCCGCGATTCGGTTCGGACTGATGGCTGAAATCGATACCTGGATGATTGAAAATGCCATCGCAGCGCTGGCCGAATACCGTAACGAGCAGCCGGGCCTGTGCTTCTCGGTCAATCTGTCGGTCAACGCATTCGAAAGCGATAATCTGGCCACATTCGTCCGCACGCAGCTGACGCATCACTCGGTTCCGGCGCAATCGATGGTGTTCGAGATCACCGAGAGCCTGGCGGTTCGGCACCTGAAGCACGTCGAACAGCAGATATCTGCACTTCGACAACTCGGCTGCCAATTGGCCCTGGACGATTTTGGTACAGGGTACAGTTCCTTCAGTCACCTGAAAAATCTGTCGGTCGATTACATCAAGATTGACGGATGCTTCGTGCGTGAACTCGAGGACAGTCCGGTCGACCAGAAAATGGTGCGGATGATCGCTGAAATAGGC
>CAYXKM010000021.1:0-2425 GCA_964465665.1 uncultured Woeseiaceae bacterium | reverse complement strand
GGCCAGGACATCTCGGTGACGGCATTCTGGCGTCCGTTGACGTCGCAGAACATCGTGCTGCGGCTCGCCGCATCGGCGTTGCTGCCCGGCGCGGGATACAGCGAGCTTTACGATTCCGATGTGCCGTATTCCGTGCTTGCCAACCTGGTTTTGAGTTACTAGCCGATGACACGATCCCGAAAGAATCCGCTGATCATCGTGCTCTTCTGCCTGGCCGCCGGCACGGTTTCGGCGGCCGAAGGAGAAAAGGCGCGCAAGGTCGAGTACCCGGTCTATCCGCCGGCGCCGCTGCGACAATCACAAAGCGAAGCAGAGGGAAAAAGTTCGGGCTGCGTAAGCTGCCATGCGGCCAGTGACGCTGCGAACATGCACCGCAGTCCATCGGTCGTACTCGGCTGCACCGATTGTCACGGTGGCGATGCAGGAGTGACGAAGCCCGAGGGCATCGACAGCGGCGAACCATTCGACGCGGCCCGCGATCGCGCGCATGTGTTGCCGCTGTACCCGGAAAGCTGGCACTACCCGTCGAGTGCGAATCCGCGGCGGTCCTACACGCTGCTGAATCGCGAGAGCCAGGAATTCGTGCGCTTCGTCAATCCCTCGGACTATCGCGTGGCGAGCGAAGCTTGCGGCGCCTGTCACCTGCCGATCATCGAAGCGAACGTCCGCAGTCTCATGGCAACCGGCGCCATGCTGTGGGGCGGAGCCTCGTACAACAACGGTATTTTGCCGTTCAAGAACTACATCCTTGGTGAAGCCTACACGGCCGACGGCGAAGCGGCGAAAATCACAGGCTCGAACCTGCCGCCGGAGGTTGCGGCAAGACACGGAGTACTCGCGGAGCTTCATCCCTTGCCTGCCTGGGAATCCGTCAAACCCGGCGATGTGTTTCGCGTGTTCGAGGGCGGCGGGCGGAACATCGGCAACCTGTTTCCGGAAACCGGCCTGCCGAACGTGCTCGGCCAGATCCAGCGGCTGGAGGAACCGGGTCGGCCGGACATCCGGCAATCGAATCGTGGCCCCGGAACGGGCGCGCGCATTTCGGTGCCGGTGCTGAACATACACAAGACCCGGCTGAACGATCCATTTACCTGGTTTCTCGGCACCAACGACCAGCCCGGCGATTACCGCTCCTCCGGGTGCGCATCGTGCCATGTGGTTTATGCCAATGACCGCGAACCGAAACATTCCGGACCGTATGCCGCTTTCGGCCGCGACGGCGAGTCGCAATCGAAGGACCCGCTGATACCCGGTGAGACCCCGGGTCACCCGCTGAAACACGAATTCACACGCGCGATTCCCACCAGCCAGTGCATGGTCTGTCACATGCACCAGCCGAACATGTTCATGAATTCCTACCTGGGTTACACGATGTGGGATTACGAATCCGACGCCCCGTTCATGTGGCCGGCTGAGCAACAGGAGCTCTCGATCGGCGAGCAACGTGCGGCACTCGACCGGAATCCGGAAGGAGCCGTCGTGCGCGGCAACTGGGCAGATCTCGATTTCCTGCGAAACGTGACCGACCTGAACCCGCAACTGAAAGACACGCAGTTCGCGGATTATCACGGACACGGCTGGAATTTCCGCGCGGTGCAGAAGCGCGACCTCGAGGGCAACCTGCTCGATGCCGAGGGCAGGGTGGTGGCGAATGACGATCCGCAGAAATTCGAGAAAGCCGTGCACCTGTCATCGATTCATGCTGACGTCGGCATGCATTGTGCCGATTGCCATTTCACCCAGGACAACCATGGCAACGGCCACTTGTACGGTGAAGTCGCGAGCGCCATCGAAGTCGAATGCAAGGATTGCCATGGCACCGCCAAAGCGTACCCGAACCTTCGGACATCGGGGCCGGCAGCGCCGCCGGGCGGTACTGACATGCGGCTCTATCGCAACGAAGACGGACGGCGGCGCTTCGAATGGCAGGGAGAGAAACTGGTGCAGCGATCCGTGCTGGATCCGCAGAAGGAATGGACGCTGAGCCTGGTGAAAGACAGCGTCAATCCCGGACATGAGGAATACAACGAGAAAGCGGCGCGCGCGAAGCTCATGAGCAACAACGTCGGCACACAGGAGTGGGGTATCGATATCGCATACGCCGACCTCGCGCACCAGGACGAGGAAATCGAGTGCTACACCTGCCATACCTCGTGGATCACGAGCTGTGCTGGCTGTCACCTGCCGGTCGAAGCCAACTGGAAAACGGAAAAGCACCATTACGAAGGCGGCATCGCCCGCAACTACGCGACCTACAATCCGCAAGTGGCGCGTGACGACATGTTCATGATCGGCAAACGCGGGCCGGTCAACGACAGCAAGATCGCACCGGTGCGATCGTCATCGGCGCTGGTGCTGTCGTCGACCAACGCGAACCGCGAGAAGATCTACGTGCAGCAGCCGCCGATCTCGGCCAGCGGCTTCT
>CAYXKM010000020.1:0-28885 GCA_964465665.1 uncultured Woeseiaceae bacterium | reverse complement strand
CGCGAGCAATTTTCCTTCCCTGGAAAAACGCGAGCCGGATCTCCGGATAGGTCGGGCAGGGAAAAGTCCGGCGACCTTCCGGCGTGATCATAAGGACTTCGTGTCCTTCGGCCAGCAGTTGCTCACGTGTCTGTTTGAGGGTATTGACGACGCCATTGACTTGCGGTGACCAGGCGTCCGACGCGATCGCGATGCGCATGCCGCAATGTTGCGGTGCTCAGGTTAAAGCGCGATTGCAGGCCCGTGACAGCAGCGTGACATAAGTACTGCAAGTTTCATTTTATCGTCACAGTTTCGTCATCCCGCTGACGCAATGAGGACGCAGAATGGGCACCGTCGAATGACCACGGAGGTGGCCAATGGCAGCAGTCATCGATTATCTGGACGATCTGGAAATCGGAATCTGCCTTCGATTCAACAGGCTGGGGCAAACGGCATGGGTACAGACCGGTTTTCGATGGGTCAGCAAGCTTGGCGACGGTGGCTACTGGGTTGCAATGGCTACGGTCCTGCTGATTCTGCACGGGCCAGGAGCGATACCGTGGATATTGCAGATCGCCACAACGGCTGGCGCTGGCGTGCTCATCTACAAGTCGCTAAAGCGTTACCTGGTCCGGGAACGGCCGTATGTATCGCATGGCGCGATTCGTCTCGGCGCCACGCCGCTTGACCGCTACAGTTTTCCATCCGGTCATACACTGCATGCAGTCAATTTCACGATCCTGCTTGGCCACGCCGAGCCGTTCCTTATGGTTCTGGCAATTCCGTTTGCAATCCTGGTTGCCGCGTCGAGGGTGATACTGGGTCTGCATTATCCGAGCGATGTGCTGGTCGGCGCCGCAATAGGACTGGCCCTGTCGCAGGTCTCCATCGCGCTGGCATAGGTCCGCAGCTACCAGTGACCGGTGTTCTTCATCGATGCCCACGGCTCCTGGATCGGCAACGAGCCATCGCGCTGCAGCAGCTCGATGGAGATATTGTCGGGTGAACGCACGAAGGCCATGTGGCCATCCCGCGGCGGGCGATTGATCGCTATGCCACCATCCATGAGCTTCTTGCAGGTCTCGTAGATATTATCGACGGCGTATGCGAGGTGCCCGAAGTTCCTGGCCTCGCCGTAATCCTCGGGATCCCAGTTCCAGGTCAGTTCAACCTGTGCATTGTCGTCGCCCGGAGCCGCAAGAAAAACGAGCGTGTAACGGCCACTTTCGTTTTCAACGCGCCGGAGTTCCCGCAGTCCGAGTTTGTCACAGTAAAAGTCCAGCGACTTGTCGAGATCGCTGACGCGAACCATTGTGTGCAGATATTTCATTGCTGTTCCTGCCGGTTGAATCCCGCGCCATTATAAGACCACAATGTCCGCCGATACTCTGTCCCGGAATGCCCATGCATCGCATCCGCGCAATAACCCTGGATCTCGACGATACCCTGTGGGCAATTGGCCCGGTGATCCACCGCGCCGAAGCTGAACTGTGGCAGTGGCTTGCAGAGAACTATCCGCGAATTCCGCAGCAGGTTACACAGGACGGTTTGTCGCAGGTTCGTGTGCAGGTCATGGACGAGCATCCGGACAGAAATCATGACTTCCGCTTCCAGCGCAAGCAGGCATTGGCCCGGGTAGCGCTGCTGTCCGGATACTCGGCCGATCTGGTGGACCCCGCATTCGAGGTCTTCGATGCCGCACGCAACCGGGTGGAGTTTTTTCCGGACGTACTGCCGGTGCTCGAGGCGTTGGCCCCGCGCTATCGGCTCATTGCCCTGACCAACGGCAATGCGAGCCTGCAACGTATCGGAGTTCGCCACTTGTTCCACGACGTCGTAACGGCGGTTGAGGCCGGTGCTTCGCAAACGGCGCGGCCGATTTTCGAGGAAGCCGTGCGCCGCGCAGGCGTCGATCGTGCGCAGATCCTGCACGTGGGGGACCATCCCGAGAATGATGTCGAAGGCGCACGCAATGCAGGATTGCGCTCTGCCTGGATGAACAGGAACGGCAGCGACTGGCCGGAGCAGTTGAGTCGGCCGGACGCCATCCTCACAAGCATGTCCGAGCTGCGTGACCTGCTGCTGGCGGCGCAGGCCGGGACCTGATGAATTCTCCGCCGAGCCCGCTGATTCTCTATGTGCCGGGCCTGCTGCCGAAACCCGAGCCGGCCGTTCACCGAAGGGAGCTGTTTCGCTGCCTGCAAGAGGGTGTGCGACGCATAGACAGGCCTTGTGCGAACGCGCTGGGCGACGGCTCCACTTACTTCGACATCGTTGGTTGGAACTACGACTTTTATGCCGAGCATCGCGATATTTCGCTCGACCAGGTCGCCATCGATCACCTGCTCGAGCAACGTGAAGCCAGTGCGACCGATCGCGCCGAAGCCGGATCGCTGCGTCGAAGAACCATTCGCGCCATCTATCGGGCGATCGACCGGCTGCCGGTGCTGATTCCCTATTTCGCCGACGACAAACTGGAAATCCATTTGCGTGACTTGCGCCGCTACGTCAGCAATGAATTTGACATTGCCGATGCCATTCGGCGCATGCTGAGAATTCCGTTGCAGGCCGCATGCAGTTCCGGCCGGCCGATACTGCTAATCGGTCACAGCCTTGGGTCCGTCGTCGCATACGATACGCTGTGGCAGCTCGGGCGTGAGCAAAACAACGAGGTCAGAATCGATCTGTTCCTGTCGCTCGGCAGCCCGCTCGGCCAGCGCTATATCCAGCAGCGCCTGTTGGGGCACAAAGCGCCGGAGCAAGTCCGCTATCCCGGCAACATCCGGCGCTGGGTCAATATTGCTGCGGTCGGGGAACTCACTGCCATCGACATGCAGCTCGCGGACGACTTTGCACCGATGCTGCAACGCGGCCTGCTCGAGTCCATCGACGACAGGTCAATATTCAACTGGTTCAGGATGGACGGCGTTCTGAACGTGCACGCGGAATACGGTTACCTTGTGAACGAGGTAACCGCATCCGTGATCTGCGAGTGGTGGCGGCGCAATTATCGCGGCCACTGATCGTGGGTTTATGCCGGCTCGTGGTTCGGTCGAATAACGATATCGATGCGGCGGTTCTTCGCGCGCCCCGATGCCGTTTCGTTGTTGGCGACTGGCACCGTCTCTCCGAAGCCCGTTGCGATCAGCCGGTAACTCGGGATGCGCATGGCATTGACCATGTACTGCAACACGGCTTCCGCACGTTTCTGAGAGAGCGCCTGGTTGCTCTCGTCGCCGCCGAAGGAGTCCGTGTGGCCTTCGATTACGATATCGCTACGCGGAAACACATCGATCGCCTTTTCGACCTTCGCCAGCAACGGGAGACTGATCTGGTTGAAGTCCGATCTGCCGCTTTCAAAATTCAGGCCGATCAGGCGCAGAATAATGGCATCGCCCTCGCGGAACACGCGTGCTTCATTGGCAGTAAACATTTTCTCGACTTGCTCGAACTGCGATTTGACCAGTGCTTCGGCCTCGAGGCGCTGAATCAGCGCGGCTCTTTCGGCAGTAGCGCCACCCAGCCG
The DNA here is from genome assembly GCA_964465665.1 of uncultured Woeseiaceae bacterium. Lineage (GTDB taxonomy): Bacteria > Pseudomonadota > Gammaproteobacteria > Steroidobacterales > Woeseiaceae > JAKEGN01. The sequence goes on along the minus strand of CAYXKM010000020.1, from coordinate 25,377 downwards.
CTCGTCGAGCGCGCGCATTTCCTCGTCCATGTCGGCAAGCCGCAGGTTGTTGGCCTCGATTTCCTGCTCCATCGCCTGCCGTTCTTCGCGTATCTTGTCGATGTAAGTGATGACGTCGGCCTTGGTCTGTGCATAGCCTTCCGACATGGCCGGCGTGATATCGGCTGAGGCGGCAATGTCCGCAAGCGGCGTTTCCCAGTCCAGGACCAGTTGCTCCACGCTCAGATTCTTGTCGCGCACATCACGCACGACCTCCGAAAGGTGGATCGCGTGCTTGGCTTCGTAATTAGCTTGCCGGGCGAGATCGCGGGGCAAGTCGGTATCGTAGCGATTTTCACTCAGTTCCCGCTCGGCGTCGGCAAGCAACTGTTTGGCTTTGCCGAGTGTGATCGGTGCATACCTTTCCACCTTGGCGCGATCGGCGTCGGCAATAAGTTGCCGTGTTTCGTTCAGGTATTGCGCTTTGATCGAAACCAGTTCGGCATCGCGATACAGGCTCGTCGCTTCGATATCCAGGCGTTTTGCACGCTTGAGATCTCCGCGCTCGAGGGCGCGAATCGCGTCGCCGAATTCCCGCTGTGCCTTGTCCCACAGGTCTTTGGATAATTCCGGCGCCTTCGCATTTGCTGCGTCCTGGCGGCTCTTCATGACCTGCGAGAGAACAGTCTTCGCAAGATCGGCAGCGGTTTTTGACGTCTTGAAGCTTTTCTCGGAGTCCGCCGCCTTGTCGCGGACGTACTCGATGTTGCGACCACGCTCGAGGCCATCTTCGGCCGCTTCGTATGCGCGCATTCCCGTGCCCCAGCTGTCCGGTGCGAGCAGCGATGCATTGGCTGCTTCCGCTGCTGCACGGGCCGCGTCGACGTCCTTGAAGAATGTCTTGCGCAGTTCGCTCTGCGCATGGATGGAGCCGCTCGTGAAGACGAATAAGGCGAGCACGAGGCAACTGACAAAACTGGATTTCTGAGCCATTTTGTAGTTCCAAATAAGGTAAAAAACAATAAGTTACAGTAAACAGACAAGACCTGACGAATATTACATATCCTTCGGGCCAATTCCGTGGCCTATGTCTCTGAATCTGCAACACCAAGCGTAAGCCCCGGATTTTACGCCTGTATCAGGCTGGCTGCGAGCGTCCCGGATCCGTAGCCCTGGCAGAAACCACCCGGCTTTTGTGACCCGTTTCAAGATTTCGCAATCCCGTCACCATGCGGCGGGGATTTGTGCTTTGGCTCACAGACCCGATTTCGGGCCGCGGGTAAATTCACCCCATGTCCGCAAAGTACTACACGCAATTCAGATTGACCGACGCGTACTACCGCGGCGGGAACGAGTTCAGCGGTGTTGTCGAACTGAACAAACCGATGGACAAGGAATCCGACGTGGCGGACATAGAGGCCGTACTGGCCAGGAATTTCGACCTGCAGCGTAGCTCCGTGAAGCTCGTAAGCTGGTCACGATTGCACTGATTATTGTTCTTCTGGCGCTTGCTTTAATCACTGATTTTTCCCCCTGATTGTCCCGGTCCTTGTGGCCGGGATTTTTTTGCCCGGGATTTGGTGACAGTAACCATAAATCGTGAATTATGGTTACTGTCACCAAATCCAGGGTCACTGTCACCGGAGCCCCGCCGGACCGCCAAAGGTTACTGTCACCGATCTCCGTTTTGCTGTGCCGGCAAATCGTGCGAAAATGCGCGTCCTTTCGTTTCAACATACCAGGCTCATGGGCAATCAGGACAGGTCATCATTTCGTGGCATTCCGATCGTGCGTAGCGGTCAGAAGTACCGCACGGAAATCGGGTTCACTGCAATCAAGGACGGAATCAAGGCGCGTCCCGATGCACCGGAGGTCATTACAGGCAACAAACCGAAATGGCTGCGAGCCAGGATGCCGGCCGGCGAGCGGTTCTCCGAAGTACGCAGGACCGTGCGTGAGCACAGGTTGAGCACGGTTTGCGAAGAATCCATGTGCCCGAATATCGGGGAATGCTGGAATCACGGCACGGCGACCATCATGGTTATGGGTTCGGTGTGCACGCGCGCCTGCCGGTTCTGCGCCGTGGACACCGGAAATCCCAAGGGCTGGCTCGACCCCGCGGAACCGCTGAATACCGCCAAAGCCGTCAAGCTCATGGGCTTGCGCTACGTGGTGATCACGTCCGTTGATCGCGACGACCTGCCGGACGGCGGTGCAGATCACTATGCCGCGGTCGTGCGTGCCATCAAGCGATTGAATCCCGACACAGCCGTCGAAGCACTGACGCCGGATTTCAACGGCGTGCTCGAACACGTCGAGCTGGTCGTCGATTCCGGCCTCGAGGTGTTTGCACAGAATGTGGAAACCGTCGAACGCCTGACGCATCCTGTCCGGGATCCGCGCGCCGGATACGGGCAAACCATCGATGTACTGGCGCACGCGAAGAAATTCCGGCCGAACGTGCTGACCAAAACGAGCCTCATGCTCGGTCTCGGCGAGAAGGACCACGAGATCATGGAGGCGATGGACGATCTGCGCGCAGCCAAGGTGGATATTCTGACACTGGGCCAGTACCTGAGGCCGACCCCGCACCACCTCGCCATCGAGCGCTATGTGTCGCCGGAAGAATTCGAGGCCTATCGCCATGAAGGCCTGGACAAGGGATTTCTCGAAGTCGTGGCCGGGCCGCTGGTTCGCTCCAGTTATCGTGCCGACCAGGTTCTGCAGAAAAACAATGTCGGCATTGCCGTCTGACAGATTCTTCAAATCACGCTAGTCACGGATACGAGTCCCCATGGCCGAGTTTTTTGCTGATTACGGTTTGTTCGTGCTGAAGACGATCACGATCGTTGCGGCACTCGTGGTTGTGATCGGCACGGTCGCCGCTGCCGGAAAAAAAGCCATGCACGAGGGTCTCGAAGTCGAGGACCTGAACAACAAGTACCGTACGCTGGCTAAAGCGCTGAAACGGATAGTGCTGAAGAAAAGCGAGCAAAGGGCCGCCACTAAAAAAGAGAAGGCGAGGAAAAAGGCCGAGGCAAAATCGGATAAGAAGCGGCCAAGAGGATACGTCATCGACTTCAAGGGCGATCTTCGCGCAAGCGCCGTCGCGTCGTTGCGCGAGGAGGTCAGTGCGATCCTTGAACTGGCAACACCGGACGATCAGGTGATCGTGCGGCTCGAGAACTACGGCGGCGTCGTTCATGAACATGGCCTCGCCGCGTCGCAACTCGCGCGCATCCGTGACAAGGGAATTCCACTCATTGTTGTCGTCGACAAGGTCGCTGCCAGCGGCGGCTATCTCATGGCCTGCGTCGCCAGCCGCATCGTCGCTGCACCCTTCGCTATCCTTGGTTCGATTGGCGTTATAGCCCAGATTCCGAATTTCAACCGCATGCTGGATTCGCACGGTGTGGATTTCGAGCAGATAATGGCGGGAGAATACAAGCGCAATGTCACCATGTTCGGCAAGAACACCGATGAGGATCGCGCGCGGCTGAAAGAACAACTCGAGGACGTGCATGAGCTGTTCAAGGCCGCCGTGAACAAGTACCGGCCGACTCTCGATCTGGAGAAAGTGGCGACGGGCGAGCACTGGTATGGCACACGCGCACTGGAAATGGGCCTCGTCGATGAGCTTTCGACCAGCGATGAATTGCTGGCCACGCTGGCGCCGGACCTGGATCTGTACCGGGTCAATTTCCGGATTCGGCAGCCTTTGCCCAAGCGCCTGATGGCCAACGTGGACGGCGTACTCGAGAAGCTCGACGCGGCAGCGTGGCGGCGGCGCTTCGAGTCCCGGCTGCCGAAGTAGGTCCACGGAACCCGCCACCGCCGGCCGGGTCCTAAGCCTGTAAGTCCGACTGGAGGCTTTCGACCGGAACGTCCGCCCGATCGGCTATAATGGGTGTCGTTGCAGAAGGTAATGCGATCATGCGTATCTCAACCAAGTGCCTGATTATTTTTACGTTTTCAGCGCTGTTGCTGGGCGGATGCTCGACTTCGTCCACCGGACGCAGCCAGCTCGTGCTGAAGTCGGATGCGTCGCTGGCACAGGAAGGCGCCAGGCAGTTCGCAATCATCCGGGCAAAAATGCCAATGGTTCAGGACCGCGCGACCATTGACTACGTTGCCTGTGTTGCCGATGCCATCGTCGGCGTACTCGAAGGCGAGGATGCAGCGATGTACTGGGAACTTGCGGTCATCGACCAGCCCGACGTCAATGCTTTCGTGTTGCCCGGCGGGAAAATCAGCGTGTTCGCCGGCATCCTGACCGTGGCCGACAACCAGCACCAGCTCGCCGCTGTAATGGGCCACGAGGTTGCCCACGTGACTGAAAAGCATGCCAACGAAAGGGCCTCGCGTGCGGCGGTGACTTACGTTGGCGTCGACATCGCCAGTATTCTGCTCGGCGGTGGTTACTCGAACCAGACTCAGGCGGCGGGCCAGGCCTTGGGCACTGGCGCCATGCTCGGCGTGCTGAATCCGTTCAGCCGCATGCAGGAATCGGAAGCCGACCTCGTTGGCCTCGAGTTCATGGCCAAAGCCGGTTTCGATCCGCGCCAGAGCGTCGACCTCTGGCAGAACATGAATGCCAAGAGCAAATCGCAGATTCCAGAATTCCTGTCGACTCACCCGTCCGGCGAAACGCGTATCGAAGAACTCGTTGTCGCTTTGCCGACGGCGCTTGCGTATTACAACGAGGCGAAAGCGCAGGGCAAAGACCCGAATTGCGTCCGCTAGATCGAGCACGGTAAGTCACCTGGCGACTTTCAAGGACCATTTTTCCGGGCACGCCAGTCACTACGCGACATTCCGGCCGACCTATCCCGAATCGCTGTTTCAATTTCTGGCGAAGTGCACGCCCGGCCACGCGCTGGCCTGGGATTGTGCTACCGGAAACGGCCAGGCGGCACGCAGTCTCGTTCCGTACTTCGATCGGGTGATTGCGACCGATGCGAGCACCGCGCAGATTGCCGCAGCCGAAGCCGAAGAGCGGCTCGAATTTCGCGAAGCTTCCGCCGAACGATCGGGGCTCGAAGACGAAAGCGTCGACCTCATTACCGTCGCACAGGCGCTGCACTGGTTCGACATCGACAGCTTCTTCAGGGAGTCGCGACGGGTCCTGTGTCGCGGTGGAATCCTCGCCTGCTGGTGTTATGCGCGAAACCGGGTCAGCAGCGACTGCGATCCGGTCATCTCGCAGATGTTTGCGGAAGTCGAGGATTACTGGCCACCAGAGCGCGCTATCGTCGAGAACAACTATCAGGATGTCGAGATGCCGTTCGACGAACTCAGCGCCCCATCGTTCGAGATGTCGGTGTCGTGGACTGCAGACGACATGCTCGGCTATTTTCGCACCTGGTCCGCCTCACAGCGCTATGTCAAGGAACGCCACGCTGATCCCGTTGCCAAAATTGAAACGGATCTCCGGCTGGCCTGGGGCTCTCGACGACGCAACGTTCGCTGGCCCCTGACCTTGCGGTTGGGCCGAAAATAGAGACTTTGGGCGAATTCTGCGAGAATCGCCTGTCACCCCGTAACCGGCCGCTGCTCCGATGCATCGATACTGCAAAGTCATGGCTTTGAACCTGGCCACACTGGTTTCAGCCGGCTGCACCGTCTTTCAGGATTTTGGTTACCAGCCGGACGAGGCTGCGGTGACTTTGCCGCCGCTCGCCGAGCGGCCGAGACTGGACCCGATCAGCCGCAATTATTTCATACTTGAATCGGCGGACCAGGACGTCGTCGGTGAACCGCAGATCGTTTTCACTCGCGAGACCGATACGTTTTCCGACCTCGCTCGCGAGTATGGGCTGGGTTACGACGAACTGGTTGAAGCGAACCCGGGCGTCGATCCGTGGTTGCCCGGGGTCAATACGCCGATACTCCTGCCGACACAGTACATTTTGCCCGACGTGCCGAGGCAGGGCATCGTTCTTAACATTGCGTCGAAACGGCTTTTCTATTTTCCAAAGATCAACGACGGTGAACCGATGCAGGTCATGACCTACCCGATCGGTATCGGCCGCGTCGGCTGGGAAACGCCGCTCGGCGAGGCATCGGTCGTTTCCAGGGCGACCGATCCGACCTGGTACGTGCCGGCATCGGTGCGAAAGGAACACGCCGAGGCCGGCGATCCTCTGCCAGCCGTGGTCCCGCCAGGGCCGGACAATCCGCTCGGCCGTCATGTGCTGAAACTCGACTTGCCGGGTTACCTGCTGCATGGAACCAACCAGCCCTATGGCGTTGGCATGCGCGTCAGTCATGGCTGCGTGCGGCTGTATCCGGAGAATATCGAATTGCTGTATTCGATGGTTGCCATTGGCGAAAAGGTCAACATCATCAATGAACCGTTTCTTGCCGGCTGGCGTGACAGCGAGTTGTACTTCGAGAGCCACCGACCGCTCGAGGACGATGCGGTGTCGCCGTCGCACCACCTGCGGAGCATATTCGACACCGTGCGCAAGCAGTCGGGGGCATTTGCCGAGCAGGAAGAAATGGACCAGGCGAAAGCAATCGCCAGTGGGGAGCTCGGCGTACCGGTGCGTGTACTGGCAGGCGACACCCAGGAAGTATTCGCACGAGCCAGAATCGTGAAGAATACTGTGACCATCGATCCCGACGCGCCTACGCTCGCCGAAGTACGCGAACTGCTGGACGACGTGCAGGATGAGCTCACGCAGCCCGAGCCGGTGTCCAGTGACTGACTGGCTCGATCTGATGCTCGATGAGGTCCGGCGTAAACAGGCCGAGCAAGCCGAAGCAGCAGCGGAAAAAGGTGCCGGATTTATTTTCCTACAAGGAAGAAAAATAAATCCGGCACCTTTTTCCCGGAGCACGGGCCAGGCGGAAAAGGGGAAGAAGGGATCGGATTCATCTTTCGGACGAGAAAAATGAATCCGGCACCTTATTCCAGCGGCGTCGTAGTGAAAAAGAGCAAGTTTGAGGATGGCTCGTATTTTCTGCAGAGATTTTTGCAGAGTCCCAAACATATCGCCTCGGTTTGGCCGAGCTCGCGGTTTCTTGCCGAGCAGATGTTTCACGATCTCGCGTTGTCGAGCGGCGACGTCGTGATCGAGTACGGCCCTGGCACCGGCTCGTTTACCCAGCGAGTCGAGCGATTGCGAAATGCCGGAGTCAGCGTGCGTTATCTCGGGGTGGAGAAGGACCCTGGCATGCATCAATACCTGACAAGGCGCTTTCCCGATCTCGAGTTCGTGCTCGGTGATGCCGTAGACGTGCTTGAGTTCTGCGAGGCAAGGGCATTGCCGGCCGCGACCGCCGTGATCTCCGGCTTGCCGCTGATCCTGATGAACCATCGCACGGTCTACGGAATATTCGCCGCAACCCGGGACTGCCTGCGTGCCGACGGTGTGTTCCGCACTTTCAGTTACATGCACTCCTATCCAAGCCGCCGTGCCGGTGAGTTGCGCGATCTCATGCGGCAGTGCTTCGAAGAGTACGAACTCAGCCGGCCGGTCGTGCGAAACCTGCCACCTGCATTTACGCTGACCGGACGCACGCCGAGGCTGACGCCGCTCTATCAATCGAGGTAGCTTCGAAATTCCGGCGGAATGGCTGACAGATCGGTGTCTTGTCCGTCCGCAAGCGGCAGCGCGGCAGAATTACAAGTGTTCCAGAACAGGCATTCGCCGCCGGCTTTGACAGTGGCGGCATCTGCGAGCAACGCCGCCATCGCTTTGCCGGTATAGGTCTGCTCCAGCACGAGCCCGAGTTGCTCCGCGGCGATTCGTATCGCTTTGAGTGTTGCCGCATCACCGCGGGCGTAGCCGCCGGCGAACCAGGAATGCCTGAGCCGGATCCTGGATCGCTTTGCGAGATCGGCGGGAACCGAGCGGTCGAGACGATGCATCATCATCGCCGTTTTTTGCATCAGCCGCTGCAAAACCTGCTCGTTCGCAATCGCGGTACCGGAAACGCGAATCGCTTCGACCTCGCTCGGCATCCCGGCCAACGCCAGCCCGAGTGCGAGTCCGGCAGCAGTCCCCATGGTGCCTGTAGCAACGTAGATGCGTGCCGGAAGTGGAATCTCACCCGCGCTGATCTGTGTCGCAAGTTCGAGACCGGCATTCACGAAGCCGAGCGTACCGATCCACGACGAACCTCCGATGGGTATCACCCGGGCATCCCGATCCCACAGGTATTTGCGCAGTGTTTGAATGCGCGCGCTGTAACTGCCACCGAAACGGACGATCTCCGTGCCGAGCCGGGCGTGCAGGCTGAGAGCCGGCGCAATGGTCGGAACGGCGGTCTGGTGACTCAGAAAGCAGGTACATGCATAGCCCAGTTTCCGGGCGTAGATCGAAGTGGCGAGCGCGTGATTCGAGCCCACGGTGCCGAAAGTGGCAAAGCGCAGCACCTGATGCCGGGTCAGTGGATTCAGCAGGTATTCGAGCTTTCGTACCTTGTTGCCGCCATAAAGGGTCCCGGACCGGTCATCGTGTTTGATCGACACATGAAAGGCAGCTCCTTCATGCGACATGCGGGTGCGGCTGACAAGGGTCGGAAGGTTCGCAAGACTGACTCGTCCGACAGCCTGTCCTAGCGCCGGAAACATCGCGTCGAGATAATTGACATCTGACATGGGGTCCGGCTCGTCGCTCCGCGTAAACTCGGGCAGCGTCTCGCTGCATAGCAATTCTAATTGAACAATAGCATCCCGGCAGCACAGTCATTAGAATGCAAACTACTTATCTGACAGCCTGTCGTGGAGAATCTTTTGTCAGATGCGATGGATCGTGGAATCACGGTCAACGAGATTGCCCCGATGGATCAGCCCATCGATGCAAGCACAGAGACCACAGCCGCATTTGTCGGTCGCGCTCTCCGCGGTCCCCTCAATACTCCGGTACTGATCGACAACTTTTCCATGTTCCGGCGGTTGTTCGGCGGAATGTGGCGACACAGCAGTCTCGGCGCGGCCGTTCAGCAGTTCTTCGATCACGGTGGCAGGAAACTCTACATAGTCAGGGTCGCAAGCGACGCCCGCGGTGCGATGATCTGCCTGCCTGCCGCCGGCGGCGTCCTGGTGCTGCATGCGCTCGCCCCGGGTTCGACGGAGTTTATTCGCGCTGCCGTCGACTACGACGGTATTGCCGACGAAGATCATTTCAACCTGACGATCCAGCGAATTGCCCCGAATACCGGGCTGGTCGCGGATCAGGAAATCTATCTCCGACTGAGCTGCCGCGAGGACAGCAAAGCGTATATCGTCGATGTGCTTCTCAATTCGGCGCTGGTAAGCGTGCAGACACCGCTGCCGCAAGGCCGGCCGGCGAGGACCACGCGCCCCGGCGTGCCGTTCGGTTCCTCGTACATCGGCCATGCCCGGCCGGGTACCGATGGCGGTGAGCTCAGCGATTACGATCTCGTCGGTTCGGTCACCCGGAGTTCGGGTATTTTTGCGCTCAACCAGATCGATCAGTTCGACATTCTTTATATGCCGCCGCCGGGCAAGCACACGGACGTCGGGTTGCCGGCGGCGCTTGCTGCGGAACGGTATTGCCGCAAGCGTGGCGCGATGTTCATCATGGATCCGCCGCAGTCCTGGGATACTGTCGACAGCGCCATTGCGGCGCTGACAGGTAACGGCATCTCCAGCCCAATCTCCAGCCCAAACGTGCTCGGCTATTTTCCGCGAGTCATGGTCGCCGGTGACGAGGATCCGGTGCCGCGGGTTGCCGGCGCTGCCATTGCCGGTCTGCTTTGCCGGCTGGATCGCCAGCACGGACCCTGGGAGGATCTCGACCAGACGGGATTCGATTTCGACAAGCGGTTTGCCCCGGCCTGTGAGCTGAGCATCAGCCAGGCGCAGTCGCTGGTGCGCCGTGGCATCAACGTGATCACCGGTACCGGGACGGGCCGCGCGATGCTCTGCGGTTCGGTGACCACGGGCTACGGCAGTCAACTGGAGCGGAGTTTCGCAAACCTGACAGCGCGGCGCCTGTGCCTGTCCATAACCAATCACATTGAACGAGCCATACGCTGGTCGGTATTCGAGCGCAACGAGACCCGGGTGGCGGAACGCATCCAGGCGCAGGTGCACGCCTACATGTCGGCGCTGGCCGATTCGCGTGCGTTCGCCGACGACCGCTACATGGTCCACTGCGACGCGCGATTGCGCTCGAACCCGGCTGATCCGCAGCAAGGTGTTTCCGTGCTGCTGGCATTTTGCCCGGCCGGTTGTGATGAGCCCGTGGCGCTGACACTGCACCAGACTATAAGGGGCTGCCGCGTCGCACCGACTGCATTCGCACCGACCTTCGATCTTGCGATTGCCGAGGTCGCCTGAGCGATTGCATGCGGCCCATTGTCCTTTCCATCCTCCTGCTCACCGCCAGCAATGTCTTCATGACCTTTGCCTGGTACGCGCACCTGAAAGAACTGAATCACAAGCCGTGGATCGTTGCGGCCATGGTCAGTTGGGGCATCGCGTTGTTCGAGTACCTGTTGCAGGTGCCTGCGAACCGCATCGGCTACACGGTGTTGTCGATCGGGCAACTGAAAATCCTGCAGGAAGTCATCACGCTGACCGTGTTCGTCCCGTTTGCGTTCCTTTACCTCAAGGAGCCGCTGAAACTCGACTACCTGTGGGCGGCGCTGTGCATACTCGGGGCGGTGTTCTTCATCTTTCGCAGCCGGCTGCTCGGCAACTGAGCAACGGCCGACGAAACTAGCCAGGCTTAGCGCCCGGCCGACCAAACCCGCCACCGCCCGGCGTTTCGATGACAAGTCTTTCGCCGTCATCGAGCCTGATTGTGGCCGTTGCTCCGATCTCTTCGGTCGATGCATTTTTTCGGATCACGTAGTTGCGACCCGTTGCAGCATCCCCGCCGCCGTTCAGCCCGAAAGGCGCAATGCGTCGATGATTCGACAGTATCGATACCTCGACCGGTTCGAGTAAACGCAGCCGCCGGATGGCGCCATTGCCGCCGCGCCACTTGCCGTTGCCGCCGGAGCCACGGCGTATGCCGAACGATTCGACCCGCACCGGGAACCGGGCTTCGAGCACCTCCGGATCCGTGAGCCGCGAATTGGTCATGTGCGTCTGCACCGCGTCCGCACCATCAAAGCCCGGCCCCGCGCCGGCGCCGCCGGCGATCGTTTCGTAATACTGTACGCGATCGTTGCCGAAACTCAGGTTGTTCATCGTGCCTTGCGATGCGGCCAGCGCGCCGAGTGCACCGAACAAGGTATCGGTAACGCATTGCGAGGTTTCCACGTTTCCGGCGACAACGGCGGCCGGGTAACCGGGGCTTAGCAACGATCCGCGCGGAATCCTGATCTCGAGCGGTTCGAGACAGCCCTCGTTCATCGGGATGTCTTCTGCGATGAGACTGCGGAAAACGTACAGCACGGCAGCCCGCGTAACCGCTTCCGGTGCGTTGAAATTGGCGGCGGATTGCGCTGATGTGCCCGCAAAATCCACACAGGCCGATTGCCGTCGATGGTCGACAGTGACGGCCACACGAATCACATCGCCGGAATCCATTTCGTAATCGAATGTGCCGTTCTGGAGTTTGCCGATCAGCCTACGCACACTGGCCGCGGCGTTCTCCCTGACAAAGTGCAGGTAACTCTGCACGGTCTGCATGCCGTAGCGTTCAATGGCTTTTTCAAGCTGCCGGATGCCCTGCTGGTTGGCGGCGAGCTGCGCGCGGAGATCCGCAATATTCTGCAGTGGATTTCGTGCCGGGTATTTCCCGGCGGACAGCAGATGTCGCAGCGAGTCCTCCTGCAACACACCGCTCTTCACCAGGTACACGTTGTCGATCAGTATCCCTTCCTCGTCGATATGACGACTTTCGGATGGCATGGAACCGGGCGTGATGCCGCCGATGTCCGCATGATGGGCACGTGACGCCAGGAAAAACTGCGGTTTGCGCTGTTCCGCGAACCATGGCGTGACCACGGTGATGTCGGGAAGGTGCGTGCCACCGTTGTAGGGCGAGTTCAGCATGATCGCATCGCCGGGCGCGAGATTTCCTCCGCCAAAGGAAATGACACTGCGAACGCTTTCGCCCATGGAGCCGAGATGCACCGGCATGTGCGGTGCATTCGATATCAGCCGCCCCTGCGCATCGAACAGCGCGCAGGAGAAATCCAGCCGTTCGCGAATGTTGACGGACAACGCCGTACTCTGCAGCACGGTGCCCATCTGCTCTGCGATGTGCATGAACAGGCGGTTGAAGACTTCGAGACGGACCGGATCGGGGGTTTTGTCGTCGTGATTCGCGTGTACTGTCGAAACTGCCGTCACTTTCCGCTCGATCAGCAGGTGGCCAAAGCGATTCACGGTGCCACGCCAACCGGCATCGACAACCGTGGTGCCGTTATCTTCGGCAACCACTGCGGGACCGTCGATCACAGCATCGGGAGCGAGGTCGTTGCGCTGCCAGATCGGCACTTCCTGCCAGCGGCCTGCTGAAAACAATCGTCCCTTGGCGCTTGCGGCGACGCGTTCAGGCGCATCGATCGGCAGTTCCTGAAACTCCCGTTCGATGCCCGTGGCCTCGACCTGCAACGTTGCGATGACCAGGTCTTCGGCGCCGGTGCCGGTACCGAAGCGCCGCCGATAATCCGCAAGGAACCCGGCGGCCATCGAATCGGCCGGGCCGAAGGGCACGTTCAGCACGTATTCTGATCCCGGTACCCTGAGCCCCGCGCTGACGGAAATGCGCCGGTTACCGGCAGCGACATTCTGTTCCGCAAGCGATGCGTTGCATTGTTCCCTGAGTGTTGCGACCAGGTCCGAAAGTCCGGCCACGTTGGCTGCCGACAACGGCGCCTCGACGGACTGCTGGCGTTCCACGCGAATGTTGGATAAGCCCATGCCGTAAGCCGATAGCACGCCGGCCAGCGGGTGTATCCAGATGCGGCGGATGCCGAGCACATCGGCAACCGAGCACGCGTGCTGACCGCCGGCCCCGCCAAAACAGCACAGCGCGAAGTCGCGAACGTCGTCGCCGCGCTCGATGGTGATCTTGCGAATGGCGTTCGCCATGGCCTCGTTTGCGACCATGAGAAATCCTTCGGCGACCTGTTCGCTCTTGAAGGTGGCGCCGCGGTCGGCGGAGACCCGTTGTGCAAGATCTTCAAACTGTCGTGCAACTGTATCCAGGTCGAGCGATTCGTCGCCGTTCGCGCCGAGGATACGCGGAAAGCAGGCCACCGGGATTCGGCCGAGCAAAACATTGGCGTCGGTGACCGTCAGCGGGCCATGACGCCGGTAAGCGGCCGGTCCGGGAACGGCGCCCGCCGATTGCGGGCCGACAAGGTAACGTTGGTCGCGGTACTCGAGTACCGAGCCACCGCCGGCGGCGATGGTGTGAATCTTCATCATCGGCGCTCGCAGGCGCACGCCGGCGATTTCGGTATCGTTGCTGCGCTGGTATTCGCCGCTCCACGCCGACACATCCGTCGAGGTGCCACCCATGTCGAAACCGATGAGGCGCTCGAGGCCCGTGATCCTTGCGGTTTCGACCATGCCGACGACGCCGGCGGCCGGTCCGGACAGGACGCTGTCCTTGCCGCGGAATTGCCCGGCCAGCACCAGTCCGCCGCTGCTCTGCATGAACATCAGGCGCCGCGGTTTTGCTAACGACGAAAGCGCGCACACAAGTCCCTCGATGTAGGCATTTAATACCGGCGTGAGATAGGCATCGGCCAGCGTCGTTTCGGAGCGGCTGACGAAGCGGACCAGTGCCTCGACTTCGTGCGACACGGATATCTGTGCCAGTCCCGCGGTGCGCGCAACCGCCGCGACGCGCCGTTCGTGTTCCGGATTCCGGTATCCGTGCATGAGGCATATCGCTACCGATGTAATGCCCTCGTCACGCAGGCGGCGAAGCCCGGGGAGAAGTTCGGATTCGTCGAGCGGCACCAACACATCGCCTGCGGCATCGATGCGCTCATCGATTTCGATCACCTGCTCGTAGAGCGGAACCGGTTTGACGATATGCAGTGCGAAAATGTCCGGCCGGTTCTGGTAACCGATAGCGAGTGCATCGGCGAAACCGCGGGTCACGAGCAGCGCGGTGCGGGCACCGCGGCGTTCCAGCAGAGCGTTGGTTGCAACCGTCGTACCCATCTTGATGGCTTCGATGTCCGCCGACGGATGGCCGGCCTCCGTCCAGCGCGCGATGGCGCGGCGTATGCCCTCGGCAGCGGCATCGTCGTATTGATCTGCATTCTCGGACAGCAATTTGTCGGTTTCGATGACACCGTCCGGGCGCAACACGACGACATCGGTAAAGGTGCCGCCGCGATCGATCCAGAATTGCCAGGTACCGATCCTTGTCATTGTGAAACGGTAGCGGAAAAAACCGCGTTCGACACGACTTTCGCGGTTATCATGACCGAATCAAGGTAACTGTCACCGAATTACAGGAATGAATCGGGGGGAAGATGAACGAAGCCAGCCGCGTGCGCCGCAAGTTTGCTGTTGCATTATTTGCTGTGATGTTGGCCTCAGGTGCTCAGGCAGCTGACAAGGAAGACTTTGAACCGGTCGATCTTCCACCGGAGCTCGAGGCGATCGTCAGGGACTTGCCGAAGGAAAAAATCGATTACCTGCGCGGTGAAGGCGTACTCGGTTTTGCCGAGCGCCACGAACTCCTGTTCAAACGCCTGGAAGGGCAGACGCCGGCAGCGGTCGAGGCTTACATCGACGCCATGATGCGGGTCGAGGAGTTGATGAAATTCAACCCTGACGAAGACATGGCCTCCATACCGCTGAACACGGAATCGGATTCGTTCAACTGGTGGAAAGTGCGCCGGCCGCAGGAATTCGATACGCCGCGCGAGCCCGGCCCGATCAACCTCAATCGCTACATGAGCGCAGGACCCAAGCAGGGCATACCGACTTTCTTCAACCTGCCGGTCGCGCTGACGCCCGCGGACCTGATTGCGGGCAAAGTCGATGTCGCAATCATGGGCGCCGGCCTCGATACCGGCAGCGGTTTCCGCGGCGCAGCTTACGGACCGCGTGCCGTGCGCACCGGTGTTGTTTACAAAGGCCAGAGCATGGTCGTGCCACAGCACATGCACACCATGGTGTCCGCATTCAACGAACTGACCATCGTCGATTACGGCGACATCGGCGTGGACGAGCTGAGCCTCGAGCGTAGCGTCGGCCACATCCGCGAAATCGTGCGCGAGGTCGCGGAGACCAAAGCGATTCCGATCATCGTCGGTGGCGATCATTCGTTGATGTATCCGGATGTTGCCGGCATCGTCGATGTCTACGGCGCCGGCAATGTCGGCGTGGTGCATTTCGACGCCCATTACGACGCCGGTCGCGATTACGATCACCTGCTGTCGCACGGACAACCGGTGGCACGACTGTTCGACGAGAAACTCGTGCCGGGAAAGAATTTCATCCAGGTCGGCCTGCGCGGCATGTGGCCGGGCAAGGGTGGATTCGAGTGGATGCGGGAGCACGGACTGCGTTATCACACCATGGCCGAGGTGGAGAAGTTCGGCTGGCCCGCGGTCATGGAACGCGCCATCCAGGAAGCGAAGGACGGGCCCAAGTACCTGTTCATTTCCTTCGATGTGGATGTGCTCGATCCGGCCTACATGCCGGGCACAGGCACGCCTGAGCCGGCGGGACTGACGACGCGCGAAGTGTTTCCGATGGTGCGGCGCCTGTGCGCCGAAACCGATGTGGTCGGGTTCGAACTGGTCGAAGTCAATCCGCTGGTCGATCCGGGCTACACCACGGCGCAGAATGCCACCCGCATACTGCGCGAGTGCCTGAACGGCCTCGCGATGCGCAAGCGCGGCATTACTGAAGAACATTTTCTAAGTCCGTTGACCACCGATCACGGACAAAAAGACTGACGAACGAGGAAGAAACGTGTACAAAATTTTGCTGCTTGTACTATTGCCCGCACTTACATGGGCCGAAACAACGCCGCGCGCCCGCGACCTCGGCATCCCGTTCGACGGCACACCGGGCAAATGGAACGCGATAACGGATGTCGGCGGCGTGACTGTCGGCCACGAAACCATCATGCGCAATCTCGGCGACGGCGGCGCCGTCCGCACCGGCGTCACGGCCATTCTGCCGCGCGGCGAGCAGACGAATGCCACACCCGTGTTCGGCGGCTGGTTTGCGCTGAACGGCAACGGCGAGATGACGGGCACCACCTGGCTCGAGGAGTCCGGGATTCTCGAAGGGCCGGTGATGATCACCAACACACACAGCATCGGTGCGGTGCACGAGGCCGTCATCCAGTGGCGCGTCAAAAACGGTGCGGCGGATTCCAGCGGCTATTGGTGGTCGCTGCCGGTCGTGGCCGAGACATGGGACGGATACCTCAATGATATCAATGGCTTCCACGTACGGGCGGAACATGCGGCGGCGGCACTGGAACGCGCCGGGAGCGGGCCGGTGGCCGAGGGCAACGTGGGCGGCGGCACCGGCATGATCTGCCACGAGTTCAAATGCGGCGTGGGTACCGCGTCGCGCGTCGTCGAAACTGCGGAGCAGGAGTACACGGTTGGCGTACTGGTGCAGGCGAATTACGGCTCGCGCGAGCTTTTGCGCATCGCCGGCGTTCCGGTGGGCCAGCACATCACGCACGACAAGGCCTATGCGAGCAATCCGCCGAAGAGCGCTGATACCGGATCGATCATTATTGTCGTTGCGACCAATGCGCCGCTGATGCCGCACCAGTTGAAACGGCTGGCACGACGGGCGTCGCTCGGTCTCGCGCGGAACGGCAGTGTCGCGGGCAACAGTTCCGGAGACATCTTCATCGCCTTTTCCACGGCGAATGCCGCCGCCGACCAGAGTACGACCGGCGTATTGATCGACACGTTGCCAAATGACAGTATTCTTCCTCTGTTCGTGGCAACGGTCGAAAGCACGGAAGAAGCGATCATCAATGCGCTGATCGCGGCGCGCGACATGACCGGTCACGAAGGGCACGTCGTCAAAGCGATCGATCACGAAGAATTGCGCAGCGTGATGCGCGAGTACAAGCGCCTGCAGGAGTAGTGACACGTCCTCCGTACTCGTCACGCTGATCGTCTATAACGCGGCACTGATCGGCGTCGGTCTGTGGGCGAGGGGCCGCACCTACGATGTCGAGGGTTTTTATCTCGGTGGCCGCGGCCTCGGAGCGTGGGTCGCGGCGGTCAGCGCATCCGCCAGTTCGTCGTCGGCATGGACACTGCTCGGCGTCAGTGGCGCGGCGTATGCCTGGGGCTGGCCGGCACTGTGGTTGTTCCCGGCGACTGTCGGTGGTTTCGCTCTCAACTGGCTGTACGTTGCGCCACGCCTGCGCGAGCTCTCGGCAGAGGAGGGCACGGTGACGCTGAGCGAAGTGCTCGCACCCGTCGGCCTCGGTGCATCGCGGCAACTGATCCTCCGCGTGGCTGCGGCCATCATCGTGTTCTCTTTCGTCTTCTACGTTGCGTCGCAATTCGAGGCAGCCGGCAAAGCCTTCGAATCCGTGTTCGCGCTGTCGAAGTCGAGCAGTATCCTGGTTGGCGCCGCGATCGTGCTGGCATACACGCTGCTCGGTGGTTTCTGGGCGGTGAGCGTCACCGACTGCGTGCAAGGCATGCTGATGGCGCTGGCTGCGATCATGTTGCCGGCCGTAGCGCTCATCGCCGTCGGCGGCCCGATCGACCTCGTTTCCGGCCTTGCGGACAGAGGCAGCAGCGGGTCGCCTTTGCCATCCGGTGGTTTCGCGTGGGTAACGGCGGTGTTCTTTGTGCTGGGCACGCTCGGCATCGGCATCGGTTACCCGGGGCAACCGCATGTCGTGAATCGTTTCATGGCGCTGAAAAGCGATCGCAGCTTGCGGCAGGGACGCGTGATTGCATTGAGCTGGGCGGTCCTCGTTTACAGCGGAATGCTGTTGCTCGGGCTTTGCGCGAGGGTTCTGTACAGCGAAATCGCCGATGCGGAGCAAGTGATGTTTCATGTGGCCGGAACGCTGCTGCCGGCGGTGGCCGCCGGCATCATTCTGGCCGCCGTGCTCTCCGCCATCATGTCGACCGCCGACAGCCAGTTGCTGGTGGCGGCTTCGGCCGTGTCCTATGACTGGAATCTCGCAAAAAAGGGCCGCAATGTCGGCCTTGGCGGCTCACGCTTCACGGTACTTGTCGTGTTGCTGCTCGCGACATTGCTGGCATTATTCTGGCGCGCCGACATTTTTTCGCGAGTGCTTTTTGCCTGGGCCGCAATTGGTTCTGCTTTCGGACCGATCCTGCTGATGCGCCTTGCCGGCCGGCAACTGGCGGCGACCGCGACACTTGCGGCCATGCTCGCCGGTTTCGGCCTTACCGTGCTGCTGTCCCTCTTTCCTAACACCCCCGGCGATGTGGCCGAGCGGGTGCTGCCGTTCGTGATTGCAATGCTCATCGCCGCCGCGGGTTCGCGGCGCATGGAAAGCACCGATCAGGCAGACATTCCCCGCTGCGATTGAACGAGACTCACAAGTTCTTTGAAGGTAATCGACTCTTTCAGGTCGACGTCGGCAAACAGATCGTCGTCACGAACGAGCGTAAAGTCGTCCCTGTTGATGTATTTGCGAATCGAATCCCCGACCAGCGCCGATACGTCGGTATCCGGCCGCAGATCGTCAACGCCATCGCCGACGTAGTATCTCGCCAGGTACTCCGCCACCTGCTGCGCGATTTTTTGCTGCCCGCCAAAGAAATAATCGCGCACGAAAGCGCAGCGGGGCCACCAGTCTGAATTTTGTTGCATTGGAAACTCCTGAATTTCTCTATCGAACGCTGTGTAGGGGTTTGCTTAACCGAAAGCTATGTCGCGGTTACTGTCGTTACTGCGACGTGTTTCTCATTTGCAGCGATTGCGCCGAAACCGACCGGCGCCGGAGTATCGAGGGCCCTGCAGCGGGCCGGTAACGTATTGAATATAGCTGTCTCGTCCTCGCCGGTGTTGCTCGATTTCTTGGCAGGCAGTGTCGATTCTGCCCGGGCATTGCCCGAAATCATTGTAAAATCAAGAGTTACCTTATGAACTGAGCGCTGGTTCATTGCCCGTTCAGCCGGTTCCCGATAGGGTCCCGATTCAGCTCTGCCGCGGTTTGCGCGATCCAACAGGAAATGCTGCGAAATTCACTGACATCGCTGGTTGTTACGCTGACCCTGGTCGTGGCCGGCTGCGGCGGTTCGTCCGGCGACGATGCTGCACCGCCCCCGCCGGTCGATGTGATCTCGAAGGCCGAAGCCTTCCAGTTCCTGAACCAGGGCTCCTTCGGCGCTACGGAAGCAGAAGCACAAGGTGTCATCGATACGGGATTTGCCGACTGGATCGACGAGCAGATGCAGCGCCCGGCATCGTTGCAACTGCCGTACCTCAGGAGCCTGCCGCGACCCGCATTCCTGTTCGAATTGCAGGGCGATCGCATCGACATCTGGTTTCGCAATGTCGTCAACGGCGACGACCAGCTTCGACAGCGCATGGCATTTGCGTTGTCCGAGATCATGGTGGTTTCGCAGGTCGGCGCGCTGATCGACCATACTTATTCACTGGCCGATTATTACGACGTGCTGGCACGAAACGCTTTCGGCAACTACCGCGACCTCATCGAAGAGGTGACGCTGCACCCGGCGATGGGCGTGTACCTCAGCATGCTGGGCAACGAGAAACCGAACGCGGCGTTGAACATCCGCCCGGATGAAAACTATGCTCGCGAACTGATGCAGCTCTTTTCCATTGGTCTGGTTGAATTGAACATCGATGGCAGTGCACGGCTCGACGGCTTCGGCCAACCGATCCCGACCTACGACCAGCCGGTGATCGAAGGATTTGCGCATGTGTACACCGGTTGGACTTACGCGGGAGCGCCGCATTTTCACCTGGCGTTTCCAAACGACAACAACCAGACCGTGCCTATGCAACTCTATCCGGCATTTCACGACACCGGACCCAAGCAACTGATGAACGGTGTGATGCTGCCGGCAGGACAGGACGGCGATGAGGATCTCGCGGATGCCCTCGACAATATTTTCAGCCATCCCAATGTCGGGCCGTTCATCGCCATCCGCCTGATTCAGCGCCTCGTCACCAGCAATCCGTCTCCCGCATACATTCAAAGGGTCGCGTCGGTTTTCAACAATAACGGCAGCGGCGTCCGCGGCGATTTGGGCGCAGTGGTCCGGGCGATCCTGCTCGATCCGGAAGCACGGCCGGAGTCACCGATGGATCTCGACGGCAAGATCAAAGAACCGTTGTTGCGCCTGACGCAGGTTTGGCGCGCGTATGACGCCACATCCGCAAGCGGCCGCTACCGGCTACTCGCCGCGTCCATATTCTTTGGCCAGGGTCCGTTGCAGGCCCCGTCCGTTTTCAATTTCTTCTCGCCGTTTTATGCACCGCCCGGCGAGATCCGGGACAGCAGCCTGGTGGCGCCGGAGCTGCAGATCGCGACCGAGTACCAGAACACGCTGGTGACCAATTACATGCTGTTCCAGGCTCTCGGCCTGACGTCCGAATCGACCGCCCTCGCCGAAGACGACGTCTACATCGATATCGGGGAGGAAATGGCCATCGCCGCAGACACCGAGGCGCTGGTGGAAAGGGTGTCGGACAAGCTCCTGGCCGGCCGGATCTCGGCGACGCTGGAGACCGAGGTCGAGGGCATGATCAACCGTATTCCGGCATCGGAGTCAGCAATCCGGGTCGGCGAGGCCATTTACTTCATAGCCTCATCGCCCGAGTTCGCTTACCAGCGATGAGCACTGAGGTTTAACCATGACGGACATCCGGCGACGCAATTTTCTCAAAGCGGGCGGCGCGGCCGCTGCTTTTGCTGCCTGCCCCGGCGCCGCGTTCTCGCAGGGCATCGGCACCAGCGCACCGTTCGATGATTACAAAGCGTTGGTCTGTGTTTTCCTTTTCGGCGGCAACGATTCCTTCAACATGGTCGTGCCGCGGAGCAACGCCGAGTACAACGTGTACGCGGCGTCGCGGCAGAATCTCGCGATCGCGCAAGGGGACCTGCTGCCGATCAATCCGCTGACCTCCGACGGCGCGCTGTACGGCTTTCATCCCTCGATGGCCGGTCTCCAGGGCCTCTTCGAAAACAATCGCGTCGCCATCGTGAGTAATGTCGGCCCGTTGATGCAGCCTGTGACCAAGGACCAGTTTTTCCAGCAGTCGGTGCCGTTGCCGCCGCAACTGTTCTCCCACAATGACCAGCAGGATCAGTGGCACTCGCTGAAAGGCAACACGCAGAGCAACACCGGGTGGGCAGGGCGCATTGCGGATCTCATCCGCAGCAACGTGTCCGTCCAGCAGATGGCGACCAATGCATCGCTCTTCGGTAACAACCTGTTCCAGTCGGCGCACGAGACCATTCCCTATGTCATGGGCCCGGGCGGACCAATTCCGTTCGAGGCGTTCTCGAACTCGGGCGATCCGAACGACATCCTGTATCAGCAGCGCCTGGCTTTCGAACGGATCATCAATGCAAGTTACAGTTCGATTTACGAACGCAGCTTTGCGGAAATTCAGCGTCGCGCCGTTGCGGCAGCGGACCAGGTCGGCACCGCTATTGCCAACGCACCAGTACTGAATACAGTTTTCCCGGCGTCCCAGCTTGGACAGCAGCTGCAGACGGTGGCGCGGCTCATCGCCGTGCGTGACGAACTGCAGATGCAACGCCAGGTATTTTTTGTGGCTGCCGGCGGATTCGATTCGCACGACAACCAGAACCAGGACCAGCCCGGGCTGCTCGGCGGTGTAAGCGAGGCGATGACAGCGTTTTACGACGCCACTGTCGAGCTCAGTGTCGCCGATGCGGTGACCAGTTTCACGCAGTCCGATTTCGCGCGCACCCTGACCTCGAACGGCGACGGCACGGACCACGCCTGGGGCGGCATCCAGCTGGTGGTCGGCGATGCGGTGCGCGGTCGTGACTTGTACGGAATCTATCCCGCGCTTGCGATCGACGGCCCGGATGACGTCGGCGGTGGCCGCATGATCCCGACCACGTCCGCGGACCAGTACGCGGCAACACTGGCGCGCTGGTTCGGCATCGCGGATGCGGAACTCGATATCGTTGCGCCGCACATCGACAACTTCGCCGTCCGCGATCTCGGGCTTTTCGTCTGAGCTACTTCGCGGATCGGGTCAGGATCCGGTCGAGATTGTCCGCGAAACTCTTGCGGTCGGCCTGATTGAGGGTCGGCGGGCCGCCGGTCTGCACGCCGCTGGCGCGCATCGTGTCCATAAAATCCCGCATATTGAGCCGCGCTTTGATATTGTCGGTGGTGTGCAGCTCGCCTCGCGGACTCAGAGCAATGCCGCCTTTCGCGATCACATCGGCCGCTAGCGGAATATCGCTCGTGACGACCAGGTCGCCGCATTCGATCCGCTTGACGATCTCGTTGTCTGCGACATCGAATCCCGAAGCAACCCGAAGCGTGCGAATGTTGGGTGAGCGTGGTACCTGCACGGACTGATTGGCGACCAGCGTAAGTTCCAGGCCGGTTCGCTGCGCAGCACGGAAAAGGATATCCTGGATAACGACCGGACAGGCGTCGGCGTCCACCCAGATTTTCATGTCATGTCACTTTGGCGTAAGCCGCGGGGCCGCGTAAGGGAACAAGCACCATGCATCACGCCAGCGTCTACTCGCCACGCGAAGAGCGATTTAATATTGTCCTGCATGCCATAGGCCTGATCGGTTCGGTCATGGTGCTGTTGCCTTTGATCCGACGCGCTGTGGAATTGGGCGGTTTCCTGCCGGTGTTCAGTTTCTCGGTATTCGGCGCCAGCCTGATCGTGCTGTTTGCCGCCTCCACTGTATATCACAGCGCAAAGGATCCGTTTCTCAGAAGCCGGCTGCGCATCGTCGATCATGCATCCATTTACCTGTTGATCGCCGGAACTTACACGCCGTTCACGCTGGTCACCCTGGACGAATCGATCGGCTGGGTTTTGTTCTGCATCGCCTGGGGACTGGCGTTGACCGGAATTGTGCTGAAGCTGTTTTTCACCGGCCGATTCCAAAAGACATCGACACTGATGTACCTGCTGATGGGCTGGATCATCGTCTTCGCCATCAAGCCCCTGATCGCCAACCTCCCGCCGGCCGGATTGCTGTGGCTGGTCCTCGGCGGTGCGGCTTACACGCTGGGCGCGGTTCTTTACAGTATTCGACAAATTCCGTTCAATCACTCCATTTTTCATGTCTTCGTGCTGCTAGGCGCAGGCTGTCACTTCATGGCGATTTACTTTCACGTCTGATCGGCAGTGACAACCTGACCGTTCCGGCTGATCCCGAAAAAGGGCTAGTCAATGAAACACTTCAATGCGGCGCTGGCAGTCACTCTTATGATACTTGCGGCCTGCGGCCAGAAGCCCGCCGAGGAGACTGCCGGGCAGACACCGGAGCAGGCTGCCGCCGAGCTCAATGCGCTGGTCGAGGAATACTTCGAGCGCGTGCTGGAACTGAATCCGCTGTATGCGACTTCGATCGGTGATTACCGTTACAACGATCGCATGGCGAACACCTTGAGCCCGGAGCATATCGAGAAAACGGCAGCGCTCGATCGGGAGTACCTGGAACGGCTGCTGGTCATCGATCACGAACTGCTTGCCGGCCAGGACCGCCTGACCTACGACACGTTTCGCTGGAGCCGCGAGACGGACCTGGCCGGCTACCGGTTTCCGGACGAGCTGCAGCCCATCGACCAGTTCTACTCAATAACCAATTCTTTTGTGCAGCTTGGCAGCGGTACGAGCCTGCATCCGTTCCAGACAGTAAAGGACTACGACGACTTCCTCTCCCGTGTGGAGGACTTCTCGATCATCGTGGATCAGGCCGTCGACAACATGCGCAAAGGCGCGGAGCAGGGCATCGTGCAGCCGACCATCCTGATGGAGAAAGTGCTGCCGCAGCTCGAGTCACAGATCACGGACGACGTCGAGTCCAGTACGTTCTACACGCCAGTGAAAAACATGCCGGAGGACTTCAGCTCAGAAGACCGCGAGCGCCTGACAGCCGCCTATCGCGAATCGATCGCTACAAAAATCGTGCCGGCTTACAAGCGCCTGCACAATTTCATCGGCGACGACTACCTCGGTGCGACGCGCGAGTCCGTCGGCATTTCCGAACTGCCGGATGGCGAGGCCTGGTACGCGTACCTGGTGCGGCTGCGCACGACCACCGACCTCACGCCGGCAGAAATTCACCAGATCGGGCTGGACGAAGTGGCGCGTATTCACGGCGAGATGCAGGGCGTCATGGACGAGGTCGGTTTCGAGGGCGACCTGCAGGATTTTTTCGAATACCTGAACACGGATGAGCGTTTCTATTTCGACACGCCCGAGGAACTGATCCAGGGCTATCGCGACATGACGGAGCGCGTCACCGGGCTCACGAAGAAACTGTTCGACGTGGCTCCCAAAACCGGTTTCGAAGTGCGGCCGGTCGAGCCGTTCCGCGAGAAAACCGCCTCCGGCGGCTCCTACCGGCGCGGCACGCCCGACGGCTCCCGTCCCGGCGTGTTTTTTGCCAACACGTACGACATCAAGGCCCGGCCAAAGTGGGCGATGGAATCGTTGTTTCTGCACGAAGCGATACCCGGGCACTATTTCCAGATCGAGATCCAGCAGGAACTGGAGAATGTGCCGCGTTTCCGTCGCTTCGGCGGTTACACCGCGTTCACCGAAGGCTGGGGTCTGTACGCGGAGTCTCTCGGCAAGGAACTCGGCATGTACACCGATCCGTACCAGTATTTCGGCGCGCTGAACGCCGAACTCTGGCGCGCCATCCGGCTGGTGGTCGATACCGGCCTGCACTCGAAGGGCTGGAGCCGACAGGACGTGCTGGATTACATGTACGCGAACTCTGCCGTCAAGGAAGCGCGCGCGGTGAGCGAAGCGGAACGTTACATGGCGATACCGGGGCAAGCGCTTGCGTACAAGATCGGCCAGCTGAAGATTCGCGAGCTGCGCACGCGTGCCGAGGAAAAACTCGGCGATCGTTTCGATGTCGTTGCCTTCCACCGGCTGGTGCTGTCGCAAGGCTCGATGCCACTGACAATGCTCGAACAACGCGTCGATCGCTGGATCGCCGAGCAGGTTTAACCATCGATGTCGAGAGCACTTGTAGGAGCCTGCAGTGCAGGCGACCTTTTCCTGAGGATCGTATGCATGCCGGCAACACGCCGGTCTGCCGTTCTCACTTAGAGAAGATGCGCTCGAACGGCAGACCGGCGTGTTGCCGGCTGTTGACCTCTGTGGTTGCGCACCACGAAAGTCGCTAACGAAGGGTATCCGGGGAATCTTTCCGGGACCGTCGGCGCGCCTGGGCGCGCGCCCCGAGCCAACAGGGATGTATTCACGGCGGGTCCCGGGAAGATTCCCCGGGGGGCCTT
>CAYXKM010000019.1:0-13459 GCA_964465665.1 uncultured Woeseiaceae bacterium | reverse complement strand
ATCATCAACCGAGAGGGAGCCGCGGCGATTCGGCATGGTGCCATCATCCACGATGGTACAAAGCGGCGAGGCGACGAGCTGACCCAGTTTACCGCTGAAAGCCGATGTCCCCTTGCGATTGAAATCGCCCTCTAGCCCGTGTCCTACGGCTTCGTGCAGGAGAATCCCGGGCCAGCCCGGACCGAGTACCACCGGCATGGTCCCTGCCGGAGCGGCATCTGCCTCGAGCTGCAACAGGGCCTGTCGCACGGCCTCCCGCGCGTACTCCATTGCCCTGTCGCTCTCCAGGAAATAGCGGAGATCGCTGCGTGCACCGCCCCCACTGTAGCCCTGCTCGCGCCGACCGTTCTGTTCGACGATGACACTGACATTCATTCGCACCAGCGGACGGATGTCAGCCGCCAGGGTTCCGTCCGCAGCAGCCACCAGGATCAGGTCCTGGTTGCTGCTGAGACTCACGATAACCTGCTCGACCCGCTTGTCGAGGGCGCGGGTTGCGTTTTCGATCCTGCGCATCAATGCAGTCTTTTGCTCGTCGCTCAAGCTGGTGATCGGATCGGTTGCCGCATACAGTGCGGTCGGTCGCCGTCCCGGACCGATCTGCACCGAGCGCGCCTGTCCCTGGCGGGATATGGCGCGGGCCGCGCCCGCAGCTTCCAGCAACGCGGGCAGCTGGATTTCGTCGGAGTAGGCGAACCCGGTTTTTTCGCCACTGACGGCGCGCACGCCTACACCCTGATCAAGATTGAAACTGCCTTCCTTGATACGGCCGTCCTCCATGGACCAGCTTTCCTGCCGGCTGATCTGGAAGTAAAGGTCTGCTGCATCGACATCGTGCCGATTGATCGATGCCAGGGCTTCGTTCAAATGCCCCTGCCGCAGGCCTGCAGGCTCGAGCATCCGCGAAATCACCGTATCGATGGCGTGGTCAACCGGTTTCTCTGGCGCTGTCATTC
The DNA here is from genome assembly GCA_964465665.1 of uncultured Woeseiaceae bacterium. GTDB lineage: Bacteria > Pseudomonadota > Gammaproteobacteria > Steroidobacterales > Woeseiaceae > JAKEGN01. The sequence continues at coordinate 12,503 of CAYXKM010000019.1, read as the reverse complement.
CATACTCACTTCAGCCTGCGATGTTGCAGAGCCGGAAATTCCTGTCGAAGTTTCGAAGGCATGGCCGTGTCGATTTCCGCAACGACGGCAGCCTCGCCGGATGCCTGTTCTGCGATCACCCGGCCCCATGGATCGACAATGAGCGAATGACCGTAGGTACTGCGCCCGTTCGGATGCTGGCCGAATTGTCCGGGCGCGATGACATAGGCAAGATTCTCGATCGCCCTCGCCCGCAACAGCACATGCCAGTGTGCCGCCCCGGTTACGCTGGTAAATGCAGCCGGAATCGAAAATGCCATTGCACCGTCATCCGCAAGTTGTCGGTAAAGCTCCGGAAACCGCACATCGTAACAGATTGATAATCCCAGCCGCCCGATCACGCTGTCGATTGCCACGACCTGTCCGCCGTGTGCCATGGTCACGGATTCGCGATAACGTTCGTTCGCGCCCGCAAGATCGACGTCGAAGAGGTGCATCTTTCTATAGCAGGCACGCAGCACACCCTGCTCGTCGAATACCATCGATGCGCCGAAGCAGCGATCTGGCTGGCCGGATCGCAACGGCAGACTCCCGGCAACAATCCACAATCCGTACTGCCTCGCGGCATCCCGCAGATATTCCTGGATCGGTCCTGAGCCTTCTTCTTCCGCGTGCGCCAGCTTGTCCTTGTCGGCGCTACCTGCAAAGGCGAAATTTTCAGGCAGCACGGCAAGACGGCAATCGCCGCCGGCAGCAATTTTCAACAGGTTGTCGACCGTCGCAAGGTTTCTCCGTTTGTCGTTACCGGTGCACATCTGGATTGCGGCAACACGGACTGTCCGTTCAGCTGATTCCACGCCCGTCACACCGCTATTCCCTAGACTCGATGCAGCGCGCAAGGGCGCTACTTTCGGCAAAGCGCAGGGCGTTTGCATTGTCGACCAACGGGTCATCCCACGAACCATCGATGGCATAGTAAATCTGCCCCATTTCCTGCAATGGTTTCTTGAATATCTGCGAAAAGATCAGCAACGCTGCAGCGATCTGCGGGCCGGCGACCACCGCACCGACTACCGGCAGTGTATTGCCGACGTTGGCGCTGACCACAGCCGTCTGACTGTAGTCGCGGCTCGCCAGCCCCGCGCGCCCGACGACTCCGACATCAGCCGCCGGACCCTTGAGCGACAGATCGCAGGTATAGGCATTGCCTTGCTCTATGAGGAACCGGCCGGTTATCTCGTCGAAACCGAAACCTTTCTCGAGTACGTCACTGAAATCGAGCGATAGCCGTCTCGGCAAGGCAACGATACTCATCAGGCCGAAAACACGACCAGGTCCGGGCTCGACGTCGTTCAGCTGTCCTGGTCCGAAACGGACGGTGACATCACCATTCAGTTTTTCGAGGTAATCCCGGTGCGGTCCGCCGGACCACTTGAGGTCGAGAGCGATCTCCATATCCTGTCCGATGATGCCGGGCTCGTAGTTGAGTCTCTGCATGGTCTGGCGAACGTCAGTGCTGACGAGCCGTGCGTTGATGTAACTGCGCTGACCCGAAACATCCTGAACGTCAATGATCCAGCCAGCGTTGCCTTCGATGGTGAAACTGTCATCCCGCGCAAGCAGGTTGCGTGCCTCTATGCCGCGAGCAGTCTTCTCGAACAGCGCGCTGAAGTTGCCGAAGTGCCGCTCGCCGAAGGAAAATTCGTCTACAGTCAATGCAATCGCGGGCAACCGTCGCGGATCGCTCGCGGCAATTCCGTCCGCCGTTGCTTCTTCCTTGCCCGGCAAGGTCAACAAACGCATGTCGAGATTCAATGGCCTGTCGCCGGAAAAATCGTAGGGTATGCTCATTGTGCCAACAGCATGGATTCCGTCGAGCTCCACGACCCAGTCCTGTGCCGAGCGATTGACGACTACACGTTGGTTGGCAAGATGCTGGCCGATCGCGTCCAGTCTGCCGATCGTAAGGTCGATCGATCGAATTCGCTCGCCGAATCCGGCATTTCCCTCGCTACGTCTCGTCAATGCCAGCCAGTCGTCCAGGCGCAATTCGTCCATCCGCCCGTGTATGTGTAATCCGCGGGTCTCGGCCGGGCCGGGAGCCGAGCTGCCGATAGACAGTACGCCACGATCGAAATCCCATACGTCGTCCGTCCTCTCGAAGACCAACGACCAGACGACCTGATTACGATAGCTGCCGCTGGATTCGATGTGATTGCTACCGGCCAGGTCTACCGTAAACGCCAGTGGCACAGAGTCTGTTGCGGCCTTGAAAAACGGCGGTGGCAAGTCCAGAGCAAGTCCCTGCAGATCCGACTCGACAACGACTCGGAATGGCACGCTCTGCCCTGCCTGCCTGGCCGGAATCATATGTTTCGCTTTGAACGGCGCCGATCCCGCCATATATGCACCCAGTGGCACACCGAGCTCCTCATCGATCGCCTCGGCAGTGGCCCGTCCGGTTACCGTGGCGATAGCCGAATACTCCGGCAGACCTTCGCCCGCCTTCTGCAACCCGATGTCGACAACGTCTCCGAGGAATCGGCCGACCAGCATTTCCGAACGGATATCATTTCGCGACACGACGACCAGGCCGTTGAGATCGGTGACCGGCGCCGGAAACCCCTGTATTCGAATCGAACCATTGCTCGGCCGGATACGCGTCTCGAATTCGTAGCGCTCCCTGTCGGCTATTGGGTAAACAAGGTGGAGACTGAAAGACGCATCGCCATCGACTTCGATGCGATCGAGTTGCCCGCCGAAAACTGCAGCAATGGGACTTTCCCGTGAAAGATCCCTGATGGATTCCATGGTACCGGTCGCATCGGCAGTGATTTCGAGTACTGGCGCGCGAAGGTCGGCGATCTCGATCGTCGCATCCTCCACAGTATTGCCGGCGTTGACTGCGAAATTCCGGTGCGAATACAGCCGCGTCCTGTCGACGACGATGTCCAGGTTCATGTTGGTTGCGGCGGGCCACAGATCGGAATAACGGAGAACTGCTTCCGACACCGTGGCATCGATACGGAAGATGCCCTCGTTGCCGCTGAACGGAAACAGATCGAGCGGGCCGACGATGCGCGTGGTTGCACGCGGTATTCGCCCGGAGACCAGTGCGCCGGTCAGCCAGCGGTACAGTGGTGGCTTGACAGCCTGCATTGGGAGGTAGCGGCTGACGCTGCCGATGTCATCGACGGTCCAGTCGCTTTGCAGATCGATCGTAGCTGGACTGCCATCGGCAGGGGCGTTGATCTGCAAACTGGTCTGGCTGCTGAGATCGGCGTTTTGCACGTAGATGCTGTCGGACAGCACTATCGTACCGTCAGCGTTGCGGCGCCAGATGATCGTGCCTCTCGCATCATCCAGGTAAACGGGGTCCGGCAGTTCGACCGGCAAGCTGATTAACAGCCCTTCCGAATCGATCTCGAGTCGGCCACCGGCAGTATCGGCGCGCAGGCTGCCGCTGAAACCACGCAACCCCGGCCATTTGTCGACCGGCAACATGCCGGCGGATTCGAATCGCGTCGACACCTCGAATGCCGCGGTCCCGACGTCCAGTCCGGACTGCGTGAAAGAAAAGTCCCGCAGGACTCCATCGGCCTCGAGGCTCGTCATCTGTTGCCGCAAATCGTCCGACAACCACGGCGTAAAAACTGCGAGGTCCTGCAGGCGCAGGTACGTCGCACCGACACTTACCGATCGGGTTGCACCCGCTGCGGCCAGTCCGGCCTGAACCTGCCAGTTTGATTTTGGCCACGCATCTCCGTGCGCCGTATCGAGGCTGAACTCGCTACCCGCGAGCAGCCAGCCTTCGTTGGCACGCGTGTATTCCAGGCGACCGCTGACGTCAAATCCTGCGGCCGTATCGTCCGTAACCACGTTGCTCAGCACCACATTCGCAGTGGCACTCTCGAAGCCCGCATTGGATCGCTGAAACCACAGGCTGACGCTCGCGGTTCCCGAATTGATCTCTGGCAATCCGTCGGGCTGAAGTATCGACCAGGCCGCGAGGTTCAGCGAGGCACCTTCGACAAAGAACTGCCATGATCGACTGGACTCAGGCTGATCCCACTGACTCACCGAAGCCTTCAGTCGCTCGCCGAAAGCTCGGGGTGGATCGATCGTGGCATCGAGTGCGACCAAGCCCTCTTCACGCCGAACCTCGAGATCCTCCACTGTAAATGTCAGCGACCGATTGACACCCGGATGCTGGTAGTGAACGACTATATCGCTACCCAGCAGCAAAATATCGCCCGCCGCTTCCGTTGATGCGACCGGGTTCCTTTTCAGCTCTTCGAGCGGCAGTCCCTGCACGCTCCATTCCCCTTCGTCCGTCAGTTCGACCGAAACCTCGGTGCCATGCAGGAGCAACCTGTCGGCAACCAGCTCACGGTCGCGCAGGAGTCGTAGCAGGCTCACACCGACGCTGACCTCCTCGACACGCAACATTGCGGTCTGGTCCGCTACCCGACTCAGAACGGCGCGGCGAAAACTCAGCTCCGGCCCGCGCAGACGCCAGCGTGCGTTCATGTCGAGGAATTCCACCTGCAAGCCGATCGCTGCGCTTGCCCATCCCTTGATCTGTTCCTGGTATTCCGGAAGCCGCGGCAGCATCAGGCGAAAAAGACCGACCGCAATCGCCAGCACAATCACGACCGTCGCCGCGAGGTAGGCGGCGACTTTGGCCAGTTTTTTCAGAAGTCTTTTCATCATAAGGCCATACGTCAGACCAGCACGACGTCAAATTGATCCTGTAAATACAGAGATTCTGACTGCAACCGGATGCGCTTTCCCGTATGGCCCTCCATTTCCGCCAGCGCGCTGGCATCCTCGTCGAGCAGAAACTCGATCACGCTCGGATGCGCGAGAACGAGGATTTCCTCGAAATCGAATTGTCGCTGCTGCCGTATGACCTCGCGGAAGATCTCGAAGCAGACCGTTTCCGGTTTCATGACAAAACCCTTGCCGGCACAATAGCTGCAGTCCTCACACAGCACATGCTGCAGGCTTTCTCGGGTGCGTTTCCGCGTCATTTCGACGAGGCCGAGCGATGATACGGGCATGATCTGGTGCTTCGCGTGGTCGCGCGCCATGGATTGCTGAAACACCTGCATCACCCGTTCGCGGTGCTCGGGCTCCTGCATGTCGATGAAATCAATGATGATGATGCCGCCAAGGTTCCTGAGCCTCAGTTGCCGCGCAATCGTTATTGCGGCCTCCAGATTGGTGCGGTAGATCGTGTCCTCGAGGTTCCGGTGACCGACGTAACCGCCGGTATTGACGTCGATCGCGGTCATCGCCTCAGTCTGATCAAATATTACATAACCACCTGATTTTAATGTGATATTTCTCTCGAGAGCCTTGCGGATCTCGTCTTCGGTGCCGTGCAGGTCGAAAATCGGCCTGCGGCGCGTGTAAAGCTCGAGCATGGGCTCGATTTCCGGCAGAAAACGCCTGGCAAAGGACTGCATCTTGTCGAAAAATTCCTTGGAATCGACCAGGATTCGCTCGACGTCGCCGCTCACCATATCGCGCAACATGCGGATGGGCAGCGACAAGTCTTCGTGTACCAGCGATTTTGTCGTCGCCTTGCTGCACTCAAGCTGAATGACCAACCAGAGCTTGAGCAGAAAGTCGAGATCCGCAGCCAGGCTCGCTTCGCGGACACCGTCCGCGGCCGTACGGACGATCAACCCGCCCGACACTGGTTTCTGCAGGCCCTCCAGCAATCCACGCAACCGGTTGCGCTCGTTTTCGTCGTCGATACGCGAGGAAATGCCGATGCCATTGCCGGCAGGCAAGTACACCAGAAATCGTGACGGCAGGGTTATGAAAGTCGTCAGGCGGGCGCCTTTGGTGCCGAGCGGATCCTTGACTACCTGCACCAGGATCTCGTCGCCCTCGTGGACCAGCTCGCGAATGTCCGGCAGTGGCTCGGGATCCCCGGGACTTTCGGGTTCCGCGCTCCGGGCGATATCGGACGCGTGCAGGAACGCGGTGCGTTCGAGCCCGATGTCGACAAAGGCTGCCTGCATTCCCGGGAGTACCCGAGTAACGCTGCCCTTGTATATGTTGCTGATCAGCCCGCGGCGTGCTTCGCGCTCGATGTGCACTTCCTGCAGCACGCCGTTTTCCAGCAGCGCCGCACGGATTTCGCGCGGTGTGACGTTGATCAGTATCTCTTCGCGCGGTGATTCATCCGTCACGATGCGTGCCCCGAAAACCGTGTCATGCGCAGCACGTCCATGCCGGCTGCGCGCAGCAAACCGGCAGTTTCGAATACCGGCAGGCCAACGACCCCGGAATAGCTGCCGGAGAGTGATTCGACAAACAGGCCTGCGAGTCCCTGGATTGCGTATGCCCCGGCCTTGCCCTGATATTCGCCGGAGCGGCAGTACGCGGACGCTTCATCGACCGCAATCTCGCGAAACCGCACTTCCGTGCGGGAGACCGCGGTGTTTGTTGCAGCACCTGACAGCAAGGCGACGCCCGTGAGGACGCGGTGCGTGCGCCCGGACAGCAATGCCAGCATGTTCATGGCCTCGTGGACGGACCCGGGCTTGCCAAGGATCTGCGTACCGAGTACGACCGCAGTATCCGCGCCCAGAATCGCTGTCGCAGGCAGTCCTGCCGCCGCTCGCGCCTTGACCGCGGCAAGACGCAATACCATCGACTCGGCATCTTCGCCGGCGAGCGGCGTTTCGTCGATATCGGTGGCCGACCAGGTGAATGCCACGCCAAGCGCATCGAGGATCTCGCGGCGCCTCGCTGACGCGGAGGCCAGATGCAGTTTCGTCTCACTCACGATGATAGGGATGTCCGTTGGCGATCGACCAGGCACGATAGAGCTGTTCGGCGAACAACACACGCGCCATGCCGTGGGGCAGCGTCAGACGCGACAGCGACCAGCAGAAATTCGCGCGGTTGCGGACTTCCCCGCCGACACCGTCCGGTCCGCCGATAATGAAACATAGGTCGCGGCCCGCTGCCAGCCAGGCGTCAAGTCGGGCCGCAAATTCGCGGCTGGCGGTCCCCTCGCCGTGTTCATCGAGCAGTACAACCAGATCGTCCGACTTCAGGCCGGAAAGGATACCCTGCTGTTCGGCAGCAACGGCCGTCGCTGCATTGGATTTGCCTCGTTTGGCAACCGGCACCGTGTGCAAGGCAAAGCGCCAATGTTTCGGCAGCCGTCCGATATAGTCGTCAAAGGCCGCATCGACCCAGGACGGCTGTCGATCACCGACCGCAATGAGGCGAATGTGCACACATCACCTGTCTTTTGCAGCGACGTCAATGGCGAGACTCGGCGACCAGAGCTTTTCCAGGTTGTAGAATTCGCGCGCCCGCGGCAGCATGACGTGGACCAGCACGTCCTGCAGGTCGAGCAAGACCCATTCGCTGCCCTCCTCGCCTTCGATGCCCGAAGGCCGGTGCCCGGCCTCACGGGTTTTGTCCGCGACGGCATCCGCGAGGGCCTTGACGTGCCGGACCGATGTGCCACTGGCAACGATCATGTAGTCCGTGACCGTAGTCATCCTGCGCACGTCGAGTACAACAATGTCCCTGGCTTTCACGTCCTCGAGTGCACCGACCACCAGCTTGCATAACTTTTCACTTTTCATTCAGCTTTCCGTTTCATAAAAAAATCCTGTCAATCCGGTTCTCGCTCACCATCGGCGGGGGCGGCGTAACAGCTGCTCTGCTCAATGACCTCACGTACGCTGTCCGGCATGAGGAAGCGCGGATCGCGGCCGGCGGCTACCAGCTCGCGAATTTCTGTCGATGAAATTTCAAGTTGCGTGACATCGTGGATGAAGATGAATCCTGCCTTGGCCTGATGCAGATCACCTATGCGGTGCGTGCCGCGATCCGCCAGCAATTCTCCGAGCGGACCCATATCCGGCGCTCGCCAGCCGGGCCTGTGTGCGACAACGATGTGCGCCAGCTCAAGAATTTCTCGCCACTGATACCATTTTGGCAATCCGAGAAACGCATCCATGCCAATGATCAGCGCCAGCGGCCACAACGGATGCTCGCCCCGCAACGCCGCCAGTGTATCGACAGAATACGATGGGCCGTCCCGCTGCAGCTCGCGATCGTCGACGACGAAGCCGCGCTGACCGCGTGTGGCAACCTGCACCATTTTCAGCCGCAATGACGCCGGGGCATGCGGCATCGGCCGGTGCGGCGGATTGCCACAGGGCATAAAGCGCACTTCATCAAAACGCAATGCCTGCAGCATCTCGAATGCCGTGCGCAGGTGTCCATAGTGGATAGGATCGAAAGTCCCGCCGAAGACGCCCATCGAACTCAAGGCTGCACTCCGCGTTCTGCGTCGTCGGGAATTATCGTCATGCTGCGCTTTGCATGCCGCGGGACAGGCCGACGACGATATCGGTTGCCAGCGACCACGGGTCATCACCGGATTGACCCTTGGCCGCTGCATCGGCAAGTCTCGCGAGTTTCAGCAGGCGATAGAAATCAGCAGGTCGATGCCGGCCAATGCAGGACCTGATCAGTCCCTCCCTGTTTCGCCACACTCCGGCTTTTTGCAGCGCGCTGCTTAAGTTTGCTCCGCGCTTCACGTTGTCGGCGAGTTGCGCGAGAGTTCGCAGTTCCCGGCTCAGCGCCCAAACGACTATGACCGGCTCCATGCCTTCGACGCGCACGGCACCGAGGATACGCACGGCCCTGGCTGCGTCACCGGCGACCGCTGCGTCGACCAGTTTGTACACATCGAAACGGCTGCTGTCCGCAACGGCTTGCTCGATGTCGGCTGTCGCGATCTTTCCCTCTCCGCACAACAGCCTCAGCTTGTCGATTTCCTGTTGCGCGGCCAGCAAGTTGCCTTCGACCCTGTCGGCGAGCAACCGTATTGCTTCGCGATCCGGTGCGAGCCCGACGCGCCGCATGCGCTCACCTATCCATCGCGGCAGTTCAGCGGCACCGACAGGCCAGACCTGAACAACTGCGCCGTGACTGTCCATCGATTTGACCCAGGCCGCCGCGCTTGCTGCCTTGTCGAGTTTTGGCGTACTGACGATCAACAACAGATCGCTGCCGGTGCGCTCGATCAGCGCGACTATTGCCTCACTGCCGTCTTTGCCGGGTTTCCCGGTCGGCAGACGCAATTCGATGATGCGCCGATCGGCGAACAGCGACAGGTTGGCGGCACTGCTCCCCAGTTCGTCCCAGTCGAAGCGGGCTTCGGCCACGTGAAGCTCGCGCGTCCCCATGCCCGAATCTCGCGCTTTCTGCCGTATGGCGTCCGTTGCCTCCTGTACCAACAGGGGCTCGTCCCCGCTGACCAGATAGCACGGCAGGAGCGAACTTCGGAGGTGCGTCGGTAGCTGGTTGGCCGGTATTTTCACGCGCTCATTACAAGAAGCTGGCCGGCCAGCCGAAACAATCGGGCGGTAGCGGGATGGTTCATCTGCTTCAGATCATACAGCGGGTACCTGCAGCCAACCAGCCGCCCGCAACTACGCATCCTCCAGCTGGTCCAGCGCCACCGATTCGTCCGCCAGCAACACCGGAATGCCGTCGGCAACCGGGTACATGCGTTTGCCGTCATCGGTAACCAGTGCTTCCAGCAAGGCTTCCGTCAGGACCACTCCACCGTCATTGGCAAGGCGACCATCGGCGATGGCGGTATTGATCCGGCGGAGTTCGTCGGCGCCAGCGCGGACCAGGCCCTTGTGGCTTATGGGGCAGCAGAGTATCGCCAGCAGTCGCTTATCCATGGCAGTCACGCGCTTTGACCTGGCTTTGTTTGTTCATCAATAACTTGCGCAGCATTTTGTTATGTTATACCATGAATTCCAGGATACGAAACCGTGGCCGTTGATGGCTACGGCCATCTTACGGCAAGCATTTATGGATAACAGCCAGACACAGGGACATTCGGCACTGGACCGTACCGCCGCCGCCTTGTCCGGGCTGTGCCTGCTGCATTGCCTTGCGCTGCCGTTCATAGTCGGGGCCCTGCCGTTAGTCGGCCAATTCGGCAACTCGCATTTTCACCTGCAAATGTTGCTGCTTGTCCTGCCCGTCAGCATGCTTGCCCTTGCGCTTGGCTACCGGCGCCATGGTTCGATTGCCGTGGCGTGGGGCGGCGCGGCGGGCATGGTGCTGCTTCTTGCCGGTGCAACGGTCGTGCACGACCATCTCGGTCTTATTGCCGACCGGCTGTTCACCGTCGTCGCCGCGTTGATATTGGCGGTGACCCACTTCTGCAACAGCCGCCTGTCCCGGCACCTGCCGCGGCGGCCCCTCGTTCGCTAGCAGGCTGTTTTTCAACAGCCTGCAAGGGTTACCGGCTAACCTTCAAGCTGCGCCAGCAGGTCCTTGCGATGCCGCGTTGTCAGCATCTGAAAGAGCAGCTCGCGATCCTGTTCCAGAGGCCGGAACCTGGGGTTACGATGCAGACAGCGCGTCAGCACGCGAATGGCGGCTGCATCCTGATCGAGGCGCAACAGGCGGCTGAGATAAGGCTGCGCGAAATGCAGCACGGCATCGCTCGATTCCCAGCGCATCATCTCATCGAAGAACCACTGCCATGCCTGGTCGACGTCCGCTTCGGCATCGATCCGGTCCCGGATGTGTCGCAGCCCGCCATCGCGATTGCCCCGGCTGATGAATCCGTAAGCGTGACTTGCGACGGCCTTGCGCCCGGCAATCTGCTTCGCCTCCAGCGACCCTTGATCGATTCCTGCTGCTTCGGGAATATCCCCTTCAAGGTGCATCTCGCTCCTGTGCATTATGGCGCCGGTCAGGTTGCAGAAGAGGAACAGCAGGTATCCCCCGCCCAGATCGAGCAACAGCGACGGAATGCCGGAGACCGACAAGCCGTAATAGGCCGCGCATGCAGCGAGCATGACCAGCGGTATCCAAAGGTAAGCCGGCAGGCTGCGGCGTATGACGCGGTAAACGGACAATGGATTGATGCTGGCGATCGGTGAGCGGGTCATGGTCAGTATCGTCAGCGACGCGGGCATCAGCAGAACGAATATGAGCCACGGCAGAACAATCATCCACCCGCGGTACATCCCGTCTGCCGTACCTGCCCCCCCGATGATGAAATATTCCAGCCAGACGATCGCTGCCACCGGTACCAGCGGAAACAGCGTCCAAAGGCTGCCAACCAAGCTGAACATTTCAAGGGTCGGCGGTTCCGGTTGCCGGCCGTGTATCCGTGCTTCCAGGATGGCGAGCAGGTAGCGCGCATAAGCCGGCAGCAACAGCAGCAGTAGAAACAGCCCATAGAGCCCCGTCCGCGTTGCCAGTATCAGCAGCGCCGAGAAAAAAAACATGGCCATCACCAGCACCGGTTGTGTCAGCGGGTAGGCAATCTCGCGTGCAAGGTCAGCGAACTTCAATATCCGGGTCCCGGTGCGGAAGCTCAGGAACCGGATCGTAGCCGGATCCGCCGAACGGGTGACAACGGCTGATCCGTCGCAGCGCCAGCCACCCGCCACGCAGGCCGCCGTAGCGGCGCAAAGCCTCTTCCGCATAAGTCGAGCAGCTGGGTTCGAAGCGGCAGTTCACGCCGAGCATCGGCGAGATCAGTTTGCGATACACCCATACCAGGCCCAGTAATGGCCATGACAACAGCTTTCCCATGACGTCGAGCATCAGCTTCGGCGCCAGCGAGTACCGCCAGGACCGTCCTCTATCGAGATTCCGGAGGCCGTAAGTTTCGCGCGCAGCTCGTCTGCTTTGCGGAAATCCCGTGCCACCCGCGCCGCGTTGCGCTGCTCGATGAGTGCTTCGACCTCGTCCGGCAGCATTGCGCCTGCACCGGCGAACCAATCCTCCGGAACACTTTGCAGGACACCGACAAGGTCCCCGGCTGCGAGTATCGATGCGGCCAGTTTCTGCTTCTGTATCGGGTCGGATGAACGGTTGAGTTCGCGCGCCAGGCTGAACATTTCGGCCAGCGCTTTGGGTGTATTCAGGTCGTCCTCCAGCGCAGAAATCACCGCGTCGGGAACGTCCGTGCGCTGGCGCAGGTCGGCCGGCACGTCGATCGCCCGGATTGCACCATACAGTCGATCGAGCATTCGGCGCGCGGATTCCAGGCTTTCGTCCGACCAGTCGAGAGGTTGCCGGTAGTGTGCGCTGAGCAATGCGAGGCGAATGACCTCTCCGGGGATCGTTTTGATCAGTTCGTGCACCAGCAATACATTGCCCAGCGATTTGGACATCTTGGTGTTGTCGATGCTGAGATAGCCGTTGTGCAGCCAGTAGCGTGCAAACACTGCGCCCGCGTGCGCACAGACGCTCTGCGCCAGTTCGTTCTCGTGATGCGGAAACACCAGGTCCTGCCCGCCGGCATGAATGTCTATGGTCGTACCCAGGTGCTTTTCCGCCATTGCCGAACACTCGATATGCCAGCCCGGCCGGCCGCGTCCCCACGGTGACTCCCATCCCGGCAAATCAGGCGTCGACGGTTTCCAGAGCACGAAGTCGTGAGGCGCCCTTTTGTACGGCGCCACCTCGACGCGCGCGCCGGCAATCATTTC
>CAYXKM010000018.1:0-5252 GCA_964465665.1 uncultured Woeseiaceae bacterium | reverse complement strand
CTGCATGAACTACGTGTTCTTCCAGATGTTCAACTGGGTTTTCTACTATTTCGTGGTCGTGCGCGGCTTCGCGGAGCAGCAGGCCGGTTTTTTCACGTCGATACAATGGATCGCGGCCGCCGTGGGTGCGACACTCGGCGGCTTCATCTGCGATTACTACTGCCAGAAAAGCGGTCTCTGCAAGGGCTGCCGCTGGCCGGCGGCGATTGCCGTGGCGCTGTCGGGCGTATTCATACTTATCGGTTCGCTGCCCGTGTCCGCCACGGTCGCCGTAGCCTGTTTTGCAGCCAGTTTCTTCTTCAACCAGATTACGGAAGCGTCCTACTGGGCAGCAGCAATCGGGATCGGCGGACGTTATTCCGCAGCCACCAGCGGCATCATGAATACCGGCGGCAACACTGTCGGCTTCGTGAACGCACTGCTGGTGCCGTTCACCGCCCAGATCCTCGGCTGGACCGTGGCCATGGCCACTGCCGCAGGATTCGCATTTCTCGCGGCCATACTCTGGTTGTTCATACGGGCGGATGAGCGCATCGCTGACTGACGTATAATTCCGCCGACATGAACACGAACTCCAAACTGATGGAGATGCTGACCGGTTATGCGGCTGCGCACCAGCACCCGGTCAACATCGCTGTGCACCTCGTCGGCATCCCGGTCATCATGCTCGGTGTGTTCATCGTACTCGCCCAAGTGAGCATCCAGATCAACGACTTCAGTTTCAACCTTGCGCAGCTGGCCGTTGTTGGTCTTTTCGTGTTCTACCTGACGCTCGACCGTATTTTCGCACTCGTGTTCCTGCTCGCTTCCTGGCCGATCGCGTTGCTGGCGGGGTGGTTTGCCGAAAACCCTGCCCTGCCGTCGTTCACGATTGCGGCAATCGCTTTCTTCGGTGGTTACCTTGCCCAGTTCATCGGGCATGCCGTGGAGAAATCGGCTCCCGTCGTATTGAAACATCCCATCCAGGCCAATCTCGCCGCACCGTTTTTCACGATCGTGGAGATCTTCAAGCTGGCGGGCCTGCGCGAGACGCTTTTCGACCAGGTTCAGGCGCGCATAGCCGAGCTGCGAAAAGAGCAACAGCGCGCCATACCTTGATTCGGCTGCGCTTTATCGAATCGCGGTCTCGCAATATATTGATCGCATTCACAAATCTGTCATGCCCGTGACCCTTTCCGCCAGCCGGACAACGCTCCGTCACATAACCTTAATAATTCCGTCACAGCCGCTTCATGATGCGGCCCTAGATTCTCCGCACTTGCCCGACCAACAAGAACACCCGGAGACTCTAAATGACTCGCAAGATTTCGTTGTCCGCCCTCGTTGCGGCCGCAGCGCTTGGCGCCTGTTCCAGCGGCGACCTTAACATCGCGCCCGCGACAACCATTACAGACAGCAACAATACAACCAACACCGGCGGTGGCGGCAGCGCAAACGATGTGTGCGCCTCCTACGTCAACACCGGTGGCCAGACCATACGGGGCCAGTTCGATTCCGCCAGCGGTGATTGCACCTATGGCTCGACTTTTGTCTCGAACATCCTGCCGCTCGAGGTCGACATGACCATCCCGGCACTGGAGAATGACGGCGCGCATATCTTCACATCGAGCCTGTTTGTCGGCGAGTCTCACCGCAGCAATGCCGAGCTGGCAGCGGACGGCATTTTCGAAGGTGGCGACGGTCCTACGCTCACGGTCGAAGCGGGCGCCACGGTCGCCTTCCGCTCGAGTTCGGATTTCATGGTCGTCAACCGGGGCTCGCGGCTCATCGCCATCGGCACGGCCACCAATCCAATCACTTTCACCTCGGAGTCGGACGTCATCGGCACGCTCCCGGATCCGGAAGCGGTGCAGCAGTGGGGCGGCATGATTATCAACGGCTTCGGCGTGACCAACGCATGCCCCTACACCGGCACGCGCGATCAGCCCGGCTTCGCACTGGCCGGAGAATGCCACGTGGACTCGGAAGGGTCCGCGGGCAATGACGAGAACCAGTACGGCGGCGATAACGACGACGACAGTTCGGGTCAGATGGAGTACGTCGTGGTCAAGCACACCGGCGCCACCGTCGGCAACGGTGACGAAATCAACGGCATCACTTTCGGCGCCGTGGGCCGCAATACGATTGTGCGAAATCTGCAGGTCTACTCGACTTATGACGACGGCATCGAGATGTTCGGCGGTTCCGTCAGTTTCGAGAACCTCGTCGCATTGTACGTGCGTGACGACTCCATAGACGTGGACGAGGGCTGGAACGGCACCATAACGAATGCCCTGGTGATCCAGTCGGAGACAGACGGCGCGCATTGCATCGAGTCCGACGGTCTGGGTGGCTTCGACGGACTTACGCCCGCAGTCGTGGAGGACTTCATCGCGCGTGGCTTGCAAACCTCCGGGACAATTAACCACCTGACCTGCATTTTCTCCGCCAACGGGGCCGCAACCGCGACGCACGAGCCGGGCGCGGGTTTCCGGATGCGCGAGGGCATCACGCCGGTTATCAATAATTCAATCGTCGTCGGCACCTTCGGTGCAACCGATGCGACCTCGGCCAATGACAACTACTGCCTGCGTATCGACAATCGCTCACAGCAGGCAGCGCTCGACGGCGCACTGCAGCTCAATTCCGTGCTCTGGTCCTGCGGCGAAAAGACGCGTGGCCAGAACCTCGCCGGGTCCGGCACGACGGAAGAAGCTTTCGCCACAACCACCGAAGGCGGACAGTTCGCAACCATCGTCGGCGGCGCTGCGACCAGCCCGACCGCGAACAACAATCCGGAGTTGCAGCTCCTTGGAGGCGATTTCGGTTACGCGTCGCTGCCCTGGGCTACTTCGCTGATCGACAGCGCCGCTCCGGTAGCAACTTCGGCACCAATCGACGCCGGCAGCGGCGTGCCTGCTTATCTCGGTGCCGTGGACAGCACCGGTACGGACTGGACACTCGGCTGGACTTACGGTCTCCACCCGGGCAATCAGGGCCAGCCATTGTGGATCGAGTCGCTCTGATTAATCAGGGCAGGGTCAATAGGCAAGGGCGCCGGCGCCGTTTTCCCGGGACCGGCGCCCTGCCCGCTTGATGGGCGGAAACAAAAAAATCAACAGTTCACACGACGGTCGGGTTGAATCATGAATCACGCAGATTTACGGAAAAACAGAACGCTTGCCTCGGCGATAGCCGTCGCCATTCTTGCCTGGCATGGCCAGGTCGTGGCGCAGGAGGACGAGCAGGCGCAAGGCCCTGTCGTTCCGCCGCCTGCGCTTCCTGGCCTGGAACCCGGCAGCAGCACCGCGGGAATCATAGAGGAAAGCGCCACAGGAGCCATAGACGAAGTTGTGGTCACCGGACGATTCCTGAGCGCTTCGCAACAGGTCATCAACGAACGGATCACCGATGCCTCGGTCACCGACATGCTTGACGCCGAGACCATTTCCCGGCTCGGCGATTCGACCGTCAGTGCAGCGTTGCGGCGCGTGCCCGGACTTTCGCTGGTCGCGGACAAGTTCGTCTACATTCGCGGTCTTGGCGAACGCTACTCGGCGACGTATCTCAATGGTGCGCAAATTCCGTCGCCCGACCTCACGCGCAACGTGATTCCGCTCGACGTATTCCCCACCTCCATAGTGCAATCGCTGCGCGTGCAGAAAGCCTGGTCCGCGGACCTTCCGGCCAACTTCGGCGGCGGCAGCGTGGACATTCGCACCAAAGGTGTCCCGGACGGTTTCAACGTCAAGCTCGAAGTCGGCACCGGTTACAACTCGATCAGCAGCGGTGAGGACGGGTTGACCTACGCGGGCGGCGGCGACGATCGATTTGGCACCGACGATGGTACGCGCGCTTTGTCGCCGACCATAGTCGCAGCTATCAGTCGATACCAGGGCGAGCTCAGCGTGCAGGACATACTTTCTTTCGAGAGGCGGCAGGATCCGACGACGACGCTTGCCGAGGCGCAGGCGATCAATCGCGAGCTCGGTCTCGAGCTGAACCGTGCCGTCGGAGTGGAGACCAAGGACATGCCGATCGACTACGACGCCCGGGTCAACATCGGCAGCCTGTACGATGTGGGCCAGGACTGGCAACTCGGCTTCGACATCGGCGGTTCGTACCAGACTCAATGGCGCAAGACCACCAAGTTCGCGACCAATTACAACTTCCCGGACGAGCGCACTGACACTGAAGAGGAAACGACGTACTCGGTGAATGTCGCCGGCACTTTGAGTCTCGGCGCGAAGTTTCTCGAAGATCACACCATCGCCACAACGACACTTTGGCTGAGGAACACGGACGACGAAGCGGCAGTCACGGACTTCTTCAACGAGAATCGCGAGATATCCGATGGTTTGGGCTGGCGAGGCTACCGCCTCCAGTTCGAAGAACGGGAAATGCTGACGAACCAGATACGCGGTACGCACTTCCTGGGTGAAGACACGCGGGAACGGTTCGGTTTCCTGTCCGGCCTGCTCGGCAGGGTGCCGACCGAAACCAGCATTTCCTGGTTCTACTCCGATTCCGAAGCCGACACCGACATTCCGAACCAGGTGTCGGTCGCGTCGCAGACCGTGACCGACCCGGAAACAGCCGACGTTCTCGCCGAGCAGGTAACGCTCAGCAACACTGCGGGAGACTTCCGGTTCACCGATCTGGACGATGAAGTGGATAACTACGGCTGGTCCTTCAATTTGCCGATCTACGGCGACACACATGCCTTTGAGTTCGGTGGCGGCTGGAGCCATGCACGCAAAGCGCGTACTTACCAGCAGACGCAGTTCAGCCTGGGCGCAACGTCCGTTGTCGACAACACGGTGTTACAGGGTTCTCTGGACAGTGTGTTCTCGGATTCGAACGTAATGAACACTTCGAACAATTACATCTTTGACCGGCAGGGCACGAACTCGGAAAGTTACATCGCTGCGACCATGACGGATGCAGCTTTCGGCACGATAGACTGGACGTACGACAACACCTGGCGCGTCGCGGCCGGTGCTCGCTGGGAAGATTATCGGCAGGCCGCTGTCGACTGGAATCCTTACGGATTCACCGAGACCGACCCGCAAGTGACTACCGATCCGGATGTGCTTGAGGAAGGAACGTTCATGGACGACAAGGTCTATCCGGCAGCGTCCCTGACGTACATGGGCGATTTTCTCGCCGAGACCTTCCAGGTACGTGCCGGGTGGAGCGAGACGGCCGTGCGTCCGGACCTGCGCGAGATCACCGGATCGAGCTACATCGATCCGGTCACCGACGACCTGACG
>CAYXKM010000017.1:0-3883 GCA_964465665.1 uncultured Woeseiaceae bacterium | reverse complement strand
AGGACATCGTCGGCTATATAACGGTCGGACGCGGAGTCAGCATTCATCGTCAGGACTGCGGCAACTATCTGAGTCTGCATGCCCGCCATCCCGAGCGCGTGATCGAGGTCAACTGGGGGGCGCCATCCAGCGCAACCTATCCGGCGCAATTGCAGCTCTATGCTTATGACAGGCAGGGGCTGCTGCGTGATATCAGCACGCTGCTGACCGAAGAGAAGATCAGCATTGACAGTGTGCAGACGCGGTCCGACAAGCAAAAACTTCAGGTGGTCATGGACGTCGGAATTTCTGTGCCGGGCCTTGCTGCCCTGAGTCGGGTGATATCACGACTCGAACAGTTGCCCAATGTCACCTCTGTCCGTCGCAAGAACTGAAAGAGTGCTTCCGGAAATGCCCTTCCCGACGATCCTCAGCGGTTCGGGAAATTCAACGCTCTTTTGTCGACGGCGAGGGACGCTTCGTGTATTGCCTCGGCCAGGCTCGGATGAGCATGAATGGTACGTTGCAGATCCTCCGTGCTGGCTGAAAATTCCATTGCCAGCACTGCCTCCGAAATCAATTCACCGGCCATCGGTCCGAGGATATGCACCCCGAGAATCTCGTCGTCATCCCTGGCCGCAATGATCTTGACCATCCCCGCGGTTTGTTCCATGGCCTTGGCGCGGCCGCTCGCTGCAAACGGAAACGTACCGGTCTTGTATGCGCGGCCGCTGGATTTGACTTCCTCTTCTGTTTTCCCGACCCAGGCAATTTCCGGCGAGGTATAGACGACGGACGGTATGACGTTGTAATTCATTTCGGCGACCTCGCCGGCGATCAGGTCCGCCGCCATCACGCCTTCTTCGGATCCCTTGTGCGCCAGCATTGGCCCGCGCACACAGTCGCCGACCGCAAAGACCCGCTTTGCGCTGGTACGGCATTCATGATCCACAACGATGAAGCCGCGCTCGTCCTGTTTCACGCCGGCGTCTTCAGCCAGCAAACCTTCGGTATACGGTCGCCGACCTACTGCGACGATCAGCCGGTCCACTTCCAGCGTCTGCGTCCCGGACTTGTCCTGATACCCGACTTGCACCGAACTGTCCCGGACATCGGCGGATGTCATCTTCGCACCGAGCCGAACGTCGAGACCTTGCTTCCTGAACTGGCGCGCAGCTTCGTTGGCGATGTCCCGATCTGCCATGACCAGAAAATCGTCCATTGCCTCGAGCACGACGACTTTCGCTCCAAGACGGCTCCAGACGCTGCCGAGTTCGAGTCCAATGACTCCGGCACCGATGACCCCGAGACGTGCAGGCACTTCGGCGAAATCCAGTGCACCCCAGGAATCGACGATGTGTTCGCTGTCGAACTTCGCCACTGGCAATTCGACCGGAGCCGATCCTGAAGCGAGGATCACATAGCGCGCATCGAGAACTTCAACCGGACCCGAGAGCGGGGTGAACTCGACTCGGCTACCGGCAAGCAGGCGCCCATGGCCGACCAGGCCCTCGACTTTCGCTGCCTTGAACAGGCCGGCGATGCCGCCTGTAAGCTGTCTGACAATGCCTGCCTTTCGATTCTGCATGGCAGCGACATCCATGCTTACGCCGGCGTGCCGAATGCCGTGTTTGCCGAACTCGTGCTGTGCACGATGAAACAGTTCCGACGATTCGAGCAGGGCCTTGGACGGTATGCAGCCGGCATTCAGGCAGGTACCACCGAACGCATTGCTGCCATCTCGATTGACCCATTGGTCTATGCAGGCCACATTCATGCCGTTCTGACTTGCTCGAATGGCCGCGATGTAGCCGGCCGGTCCGGCGCCGATTACAACGACGTCAAAGCTTCTGCTCATTACTGTCGGCTTTTCATAACTTGAGGAGCATGCGACCGGGATCTTCCAGAGATTGTTTGATGCTGACGAGAAACTGTACGGCTTCCTTGCCGTCGATGATGCGGTGATCGTAGGTAAGCGCAACATACATCATAGGTCGAATGACGACCTCGCCGTCTACCGCCATCGGTCGATCCTGGATCGCGTGCATGCCCAGGATCGCACTTTGCGGCGGGTTCAGTATCGGTGTGGACATCATCGAGCCGAATATTCCACCGTTGGTAATAGTAAAGGTACCGCCAGTCAGGTCCTCCATGCTCATCGATCCGTCGCGCGCCTTTTTGCCGAGCGTGGCGAGCTCGGTCTCAATTTGCGCAAAGCTCATCTGATCGACGTCGCGCAACACGGGAACCATAAGACCCCTGTCGGATGAAACTGCGATGCCGATGTCGAAAAAATGGTGATAGATGATCTCGTTGCCTTCGACCGAGGCATTCGCTACCGGAAATTTCCTGAGCGCCTCCACGGCCGCCTTTGCAAAAAACGACATGAAGCCGAGCTTGATACCATGCTCCTTTTCGAAGGACTCCTTGTATCGGGTACGCAATGAAATCACTTTGGTCAGATCGATTTCATTGAAGGTCGTCAGCATCGCCGAATCGCGTTGCGCCTGCACCATTCTTTCCGCGATGCGCGCCCTCAGCCGGGTCATCGGGACCCGCTCCTCGCGCCGGCTGTTGGCTGGTACCGCCGTGCTCGAAGCGTCTACGGGCGCAGGGTCACCCGGCGCGACGTTCTCGTCGCTGTGACTTTTCAGATAAGCCATGACATCCGACTTGGTAATTCTCCCGTCCTTGCCGCTGCCGGTCACAATGGTCGCGTCGAGATCGTGCTCGTCAAGCAACCGGCGCACGGCCGGGCTCAATTTGTGTGCGCTGGCGCCCGTTTCCGTTTCCGTTTCGGCGTCGTCTGCATCGTCGTCGTTGCCGCTTGGCTGCTGCGTGGTCATCGTCGGAGCGGACGCAGCTGGCGCGCCGGCAACGTTTGTTCCCTTGCCTTCGGCGAGAATCGCAATGACGTCGCCGGCCTTGACTGTCGCACCATCGGAAATCAGGATTTCCTGCAGAAATCCGCTGGACGGGGCCGGAACTTCCAGAACGACCTTATCGGTTTCGAGATCGACCAGATTTTCGTCTCTTGTCACCGCATCGCCGGATTTTTTGTGCCACGCAATCAGTGTGGCGTCGCTTACCGATTCCGGCAGTGGTGGAACCTTGATCTGTATCGTCATTTTTTCAACTTGTCCTTGCTTTTCGCCGCGGAGGGCTGTTTAGGCGGATCCGATCGGGTTGCTTTGGCCTGAATGTCCAGCGCAGCCTCGACCAGGGCCTGCTGTTGCTGCATGTGCAACTTGAATACACCCGAGGCCGGCGCGGCGGCACTGGCGCGACCTGCGTAGTACAGTTGCTGGTTGTCGGAAAGCGGTTCCTGCAAACGGTGGCGGATCTGGTACCAGGCGCCCTGGTTCTGCGGTTCTTCCTGGCACCAGACTATTTCCACGGCTTTGGGATACTTCCTGAGGCATGCCGCATAGTCTTCGGTCGGGAACGGATACAACTGCTCGATGCGTACCAGTGCAACGTTCGCGAGCCCATGCAGCTCGCGAGCTTCCTGCAGGTCGTAGTACACCTTGCCACTGCAATAGACCAGCCGCCGCACCTTGTCCGCGCGGATCTCGGGGAGATCGGGAATGACGAGCTGAAACGCACCGTTCGACAGTTCGGCCAATGCCGAAACCGACAACTTGTGACGCAACAGGCTTTTCGGCGTCATGACTATGAGCGGTTTGCGGTACTTTCGCAGCATCTGTCGCCTGATCATGTGAAACATCTGCGCAGGTGTCGACGGGATGCAAACCTGGATATTGTGCTCGGCGCATAGTTGCAGGAATCGTTCGAGCCGTGCCGATGAATGCTCCGGACCCTGGCCCTCGTAGCCGTGTGGCAGAAACAGAGTAAGTCCACAGAGCCGGCCCCACTTCGCTTCACCGGAACTGATGAACTGATC
>CAYXKM010000016.1:0-5867 GCA_964465665.1 uncultured Woeseiaceae bacterium | reverse complement strand
CTCGGTTCGGCGCGTCGCGCCGCCGGAGATTTGCACGGCGCAGAGCAGGCGCTGCGCCAGGCTGTCGGCCTCGAGCCCGCAAACGCCGAAGCGTGGATCAGCCTCGGCGTGGTGCGCCGCCTGCTGGGCGATCCGGCGGATGCGCTCGCCTGTTACGACCACGCGCGCCGCACCGGATTTGGCGGACCCGAGATCGACGACGCGGAAGCCAGCGCGTTGCTCGATCTCGGTGAGACATCCCGCGCGCTGGAGATCACGCGCCGGCTCACGCGCAATACGCCCGCCTATGTCCCCGGGCACAGCTTGCTCGCAAACATCCTGTGGGAGCACGGTGTTGAACTCGCTCCCGGGGAAGACCCGTGCAGCAGTTTTCGTGACGCGCTGACAGGGCAGCCATCCAATACCGCTTTGTGCATGGAATACGTTCGATTCCTTCTGGCAGCGAACAAAGCGGACGAAGCGCTTTTACAGATCCGCAAGCTTCGAATTGCCGGGGACAGCCCGATGTTGGCCGGCATGGAAGCGAATGCGCTGGAAATACTGGGTGAGCGCGCGGCCGCAGCTCAACTGTTCACCAGTGCATACCCGAAGCTCCGACGCGATGCGGGATTCCTCAACCTGTATGTCCGCCATCTGCTGCGCGGCGGCAAGGCTGAGGAGGCTGCGGTACGTTCACTCGAAGCGCTCGAGGTCGACCGACACAACCAGTTGTCACTGGCTTACCTTTCCATTGCCTGGCGCCAGACCGGCGATCCGCGCGAGGACTGGCTTTGCGGTTACGACCGGCTCGTCAAGGAAGTCAGCGTCGAGACGCCGGAAAGCTTTGCCGATGAGCCAGCATTTCTCCGTGAGTTGACGGCGGCCCTCGTGCATTTGCATACGGCACGGCGCGAGCCGGTAAACCAGAGCCTGCGCGGCGGCTCGCAAACATCGGGCGTACTGTTCGGCCGCCGCGAACCGGAGATCGCCGCATTGCGTGACGCGATCGCGGCAGCCGTTTTGGTTTACTGCAAGCAGTTGCCGGACGACTCGACGCATCCTTTCCTGCAGCGCAAGTCCGCCGGCATCCGCTTTGCAGGCTCGTGGTCGGTGCGGCTCTGGTCCTCGGGCCGGCACGTGAACCACTACCATCAGGAGGGCTGGATCAGCTCGGCTTATTACGTGTCATTGCCGCCGTCCGTGGCGAACGCAGGCGAGGGTGATACCGCGGGTTGCATCCAGTTCGGCCAGCCGCCGACCGAGCTCGGACTCGACCTCGCGCCTCGCCGGATCATCAAACCGCGCGCCGGCCGGCTGGTGCTGTTCCCGTCGTACCTTTGGCATGGCACCGTTCCGTTCGAGGACGACGCTCCACGCATGACGGTGGCATTCGACGCGGTGCCGGCGACGGCTTCCGCCAGCCACTGACCGCTTGGCCCGACGTACGTTGGTTGAAGTTATCCGGCTTCGGACCGGTGGCCGATTGCGGGAGCGTAGGTCAATGCCGCCGCCACATGGCCGCGCTGCACGCAATCCGCCGCGACCCCCGCACTGATCAGAAACCAGGGCTCGCGATTGCCGTCCTGCAGTGCCTGCAGGGTACTGTCGGCAAAACAGCGTTGCCGCACTCTCTCGTTCACCAGCAACATTCGTCCGGGCTTGCCCGCAAACCAGGTTGCAGCATCATCGGCTTCCTGCTGCCAGTCACGCCATCTCGCATGACCGAAGTTCACCGTCACCCGCTGCGACATCAACAGGTTTTCTTCCCTGCAGGTCACGCAACCGAGCTCTGACACAGATGCAGTCATCGCCTCGACCCGGCGGACGAAAGCCTCGCTTGATCGTATCGGGTTCATCGCCGGGTTGACCCACAGGCCGAGAACCATCAGCACCGTCGCCAGCGCGCCCAACCACGCCACTGGGGCAAATCGCAATCGTGTCAGTGCACAGAAGAAGACAATGGCCAGGCCGATGCATAGCAAGGGCGCGGGCGGGTCTATGCCGTAAAGTGCGGCAAGGTCCGACCGCGATTGCGGCATCGCAAAAAGGTACACGGCAACCGACAGGCACAGCAGGCCAATGAGGAATGCCAGGCCCAAAAGCAATCGCTGTATTCCGGCACGCGACCATTTCTGCATCAGCACCGGCGCCATCGCGAGGCACACGGCCGGCAGGGCAGGCAGGATATAGACCCCGCGCTTGCCGCTGCTCAGGCTGAAGAACATGATCAACAGCAGCGGCCAGGCGAGCAGGAGTGCAATGCGCAGGTCACGCGCGCGCCAGGCATCGCGCCAGCCGGACACGGCCCAGGGCAGCAATGCCGAAACCGGCAACCACAACGGTGGAATGACATTGACCACGAAGTACCAGGCCGGCCGGGTGTGAGTCCACGAGTTCGCGTATCGGTCGATGGTCTGCCGGAACAGGATCTCATCGCGGTATGCCGCGATCTCAGGGTTGTTTATCGACTCCACCAGCATGGGAGCCAGCCACACGCAAATAGCCGCAAGCATGAACACCGGTCCGAGCGCCCAGCGCCACGCGCTTTGCCCGGGTAGCAGCAGTACGGGTCGGGGCGACCAGCTCGCATCGCGCAATACGGCGTACGGAAGCAACACGAGCAAGGGCAGAAAGCCCACGCCCTTGGTGATGATGCCAAGACCCGCTGCGGCGAAGCCCAAGTAATACCAGCGCCAGTCCGGACCCAGCAGCAAATGCCGCAGCAGGCCATACAGGCCGAGCACGATCCAGAATGAGACCGTGGCATCGATCTGTGCCTGCCGGCCCTGCCACACGAATTGTAGCGTGCCCAACAGCAGCAAGCCCGCGGCCAGCCCGACTTCACGGTTCCACAAGCGCCGCCCGAGATCGTAGACCAGTGTCACGGAGCCAAGCGATGCCAGAAGCGACGGCAACAGGAACGCAATGCGCAAGTAACCTGTCAATGCATACACGCTCGCAATCAACCAGAAGAACAATGGGGGTTTGTCCGCGTAAGTGTCGCCGCCGATCATCGGGATCAGCCACTCGCCACTCCGCACCATGTCCTGCGCCACCAGCGCAAAGCGCGGTTCATCGGCAGGCCAGGGATCGCGCAGACCGATGCCGACACCCATCAGCAGCAGGCCGAGTCCCAGCAGGAAGTACAGGTCGAAACGGATATCCCGCGACGAATCCTTGCCAGGGCGCCAGATTTGCCGGCAGCCCTGATGCAGCAGCTCGCCCGGACTCATTGCTGCAGGATCGGGGTCAGGCGTATCCGGTGGTGCAGGTACAGGTTGTACAGAGCGACGGTGAACGGAAACAGGTTCGAAAGTATGCCGACGGAATCGTTCTTGCCGAAAGTAAAGTAGCAGAGCAATAACAAGCTGCCGCTGATGCTCATGTACCAGAACAGCCCGGGTACGACCGGCCTGCCGTGCCGGCGCGACACCAGCACCTGTACGAACCAGCGTCCGGCGAACAGTGCCACGCCGAGATAACCAACCAGTTTCCAGGGTGTGATAATCACACCCATACAGTCACATATTATATTGTTCACGCGCTTGGCTCCCTGCGTGGTATGACGCGTATTCTTCCGCAACGGCCTGTGGCGCAATCCGTCGCCGAATCAGCCACATCACACCGAAAAGGTCGACGATGCCGACCCACAGCCGATTGTTCACGCCGTATTTCGATGTCCCGCGCATGCGCGGCCGGTGATTGACCGGCACCGAGATCACGCGCTGGCCTGCACGTTGCACCAGTGCCGGCAGGAAGCGATGCATGTGATTGAAATGCGGCAGTTGCAGAAACATCTCACGTTCGAACAGCTTGATGCCGCATCCGGTATCGGGAGTGCCATCGTGCAACACGGCGCGGCGTACACCGTTCGCAATTCGCGACGACAGCCGGCGCAAAGGGGTATCGCGACGGGTCGTGCGATTGCCCATGACGAGCTTCAGGCTGCTATTTGCGCCGTGCTCCTGCAGTGCCTCGATCAGGCAGGGGAGGTCGGCCGGATCGTTCTGCCCGTCACCGTCCAGGGCCGCTATCCACGCTGCCTTGGCAGCGCGGACGCCCGTTCGGATTCCGGCGCTTTGACCGATGCACTTTTCGTGCCTGAGCAGGCGTATCGGCGACGACGACCCGTCGCGAATTCTGAGTATTTCCGCCGCAGTCGAGTCGCGGCTGCCGTCATCGACAAACAGAATCTCGAAATTCAGCCGTCCATCGAGGGCAGCATGAATTTCGCGCACCAGCATCGCGACGTTTCCGGCCTCGTTACAGACCGGAATAACCACGGATAATTGCAATTCGGATCGACCGGGAGCGGGCATCGAGCGGGAAATGCCGGGCAGCCAGAGTCGACGGCTACGTAGAGACATATCCCATAGACGGATGCGAACGGGGAAATCAGTCGCCGTATGGCGATATCTTTTTGAGGGTCCGCCGTCCAGGGCTAATCGTCAGGCCAGTCGTAGTCCGGGTGGCCGCTGCGAAAATCTTTCAGCCAGGCATCGGCAAGTTCGTGCGCGGCCGCAATATCAGTTGCCTGCATGTTCATTTCCAGTTCACCGCGGTCGAAACTGGATTCGGAGTCACCTAGCGCTTCGCCGGTTGCGTACCACCTGCAGGCCTGCACCTGATCCATGGCCACGCCGAAGCCAGCAGCATACATATCGCCAAGGGCACGATGCGCCGGGGCAAAACCGCCATCGGCAGCCATCTGGATCCAGCGCAAGGCTTCGGCATCGCTTTGCTCGACGCCCCAGCCGTTCTGGTACATCACGCTGATGTTGTATTGCGCTTCCGCGTGGCCCTGGCTGGCGGCACGCTCATACCATTCCAGCGCCTTGGCATCGTCCAGCGGTACGCCCCAGCCGTTGGCATACAGGGAACCAAGGCCGAACTGGCTGCCGGCATCGCCCTGTTCGGCCAGCGGCGCCCATTCGGCCAGCGCGGTCTCGTAGTCACCGATGCTGTAGGCCTCCAGTCCGGACGTAAAATCGGTCGCCGTGCTGACGTTCGCCATCAGCAAGCCGTTGAGCAGTAGCAGGCGGGAGCAAAGTTTCACTTCGTCCTTTACTCCGAGCTTAGCCGTAGCGAGGCATCGACGGATCGATCCTGGCGGCCCAGCCATCGACACCACCGTCGAGAATTCGTAGTTGCGTGAACCCGCTGCCCCGCAGCACGTGATAGGCTTGTATGCTTCTTGGCCCGCGATGACAGGTGATTACATAGGGACGTGTCGCGTCGAGTTCCTGCAATCGTTCCTGCAGGTCCGGCAGGGGAATCAGCAATGCGCCGGGCACGCAGACGATTTCATATTCATGAGGATTTCGAACGTCGATCAGTTCGATGTCGTTGCCCGTTTCACGAAGCGCTGCAAATTCTTCGACACTGATGCTCGGAACGATCGCCTCCGGCCGAGCCGGTGTTCCTGTTCCGCTGCAAAACGCTTCGTAGTCGACGGGAGCAACGATAGTGGGATTGGCGCCGCAAATCACGCAATTCCTGTCCTTCTTCAATCGGACCTCGCGGAACTCGAAAGCCAGTGCATCGAACAGCACGAGGCGGGAAATCAAGGACTCGCCTTTGCCGAGTATCAGTTTGATGACTTCGAGTGCCTGCAATGTGCCGATGATTCCGGGTAACACGCCAAGCACTCCGCCTTCGGCGCAGGACGGCACAGCCCCGGGCGGCGGCGGTTCGGGAAACAGGCAGCGATAACAAGGGCCGCGGATCGCGTCGAAGACGCTGACCTGTCCTTCGAAGCGAAAAATGCTGCCGTAGACATTCGGTTTGCCCGACAACACGCAGGCATCGTTGACCAGGTATCGCGTTGGAAAATTGTCGGTGCCGTCGACGACGATGTCGTACGGAGCGACGGTTTGCATCACGTTCTC
>CAYXKM010000015.1:0-2402 GCA_964465665.1 uncultured Woeseiaceae bacterium | reverse complement strand
CAAGGCGTTTTCGAGCAACCAGACGCAGGCAGAACAATACATGCCGCCGATCCCGATCGTCGCTTCGGCGCTCTTGCCCTTGCGATTGACGTAACGTGTAAGCAGGTCGTCGTTGTCGTAATGCGACCAGTCGGCAGCTGTCGGACGAAGCTCCAGCGAGGCGTCCGGTGTGCTGCGAAAGCGGTAGAACGCACCGAGCCGGCTGGCATCGATGAATTCCGCGACGGATTTGCAGCCGATGCAGCACACGGGTTGTTCGATATCGCCTACATGCGCGAGTACCGGTACAACATCGGCGATCGGTTCGCCGCAGTGGAAACAGGTCGAATCGAGAGCCATGCTCAACGAACGGTGTCGCGGGCCGCGCTCTCCGGCTGCGATGATTCCGCCGCGGGGTCCCGGACCAGGTAATCAGGATTGGTCAGTGCAAGAAAGATGGTCAGCATGCAGCCGACAACCGTGAGCGCCGGTATGGCGATCACCAGCCATACCCAGGGATTGCGCTGCCAGGGCTCTGCCTTTTCATTCACTGCTGTTCGCATCTCAGTAATCCTCGGTCGGGCCGCGGAAACGACTTTCCTCGACGACGACAATGTTGCTGTCGTCGAGGCTCCTCAGACGGAACTGGATGACATGACCCCCACCCGCATCCTCGTGTGGCGCAATGACGGAAACCGGCAGCGAAAACACGGATTCGCCAGCCACCGAGAACTCCGTTTCCGACTCGATCTCGATGCCGTCGATGCCACTGACCGTCAGCGCATAGTCGTGGGCGACATTATGCTTGTTGATGACGCGGATGGTGTAGTTGTTCTGGATGCCACGGCGGCCAACATCGCGATACAGTGTGTTCCGGTCGCGGATCACATCGAGTATGACGGGTTCGGTCATGGCCAGTGAGGTCACCAGCGCGATGCAAAGGGCGGCCAAAATTCCCGTATAAATCAATGTCCTGGGACGCAGCAAGCGGTATTCCTTGTGGTCCAGCGCGCGCTCTGTGCTGTAGCGGATCAGGCCGCGCGGATACTGCATCTTGTCCATGACCTGGTCGCAGGCATCGATGCACGCGGCGCAGGCAATGCACTCGTACTGCAGGCCTTTGCGAATGTCGATGCCCGTGGGGCAGACCTGCACACACATCGTGCAGTCAATGCAATCGCCGAGTCCCTTTGACTTATAGTCCGTGCCCCGACGCCTGGCACCGCGCGGTTCGCCGCGTTCGCTGTCGTACCCGATGATCAGCGTGTCGTGATCGAACATTGCGCTTTGGAAACGTGCGTACGGGCACATGTATTTGCAAACCTGTTCGCGCATGAAACCCGCGTTGCCATAGGTTGCAAATCCGTAGAACAGCACCCAGAACCACTCCCATGGCCCGGCCGACAGCGACATCAAGTCGATAGTCAGTTTGTCAATCGGCGAAAAATAGCCGACGAAGGAATAGCCGGTATACAGCGCCAGCACGACCCAGAAAAACTGCTTCGTGGCCTTCTTCCTGATCTTGTCGATCGTCCACGGACCGCTGTCGAGTTTCATGCGCTTCGCGCGGTCGCCCTCGATCGCTCTTTCGATCCAGGTAAACGCTTCGGTCCAGACGGTTTGCGGGCACGCGAAACCGCACCACAGGCGGCCGGCGAGCGCGGTGAAAAAGAACAGGCTGATGGCCGCGATGATCAGTAACAGCGCAAGGTAAATGAAATCCTGTGGCCACAGCGTGAGCCCGAAAATGTAGAACTTGCGTGCCGGGAGATCGAAAAGGATCGCTTGCCGGCCGTCCCAGCGTATCCACGGCCCGAGATAGAAAATGCCGAGCAGCAAAAACATCGACAGGCGGCGAAGCGTGGCGAACCGGCCCTTGATTTCGCGTGGATAGATCTTGTCTTCGCTGCGATAAAGCTTGCCGTAGTCATCCGCGGCTGCTGATTGGTCATTCATGGCGGGATTCAGGGTGCGACGGCGCCCGGGCCCCTGCGTTTACGGCGAACGAGGCGCAAGGTGTACCAGCCTGCAATCCAGCCATTGGCCCAGAAGAAGAAAAAGCCGATGGCATAACCGGCGTTCCGGCTCTCGATGGCTTCGACATTGAGGGCATCAACCAGCACCAGGGGATCGACAAAAGCAAAAAACAGCATCGTGAAAATGCAAGCGGTCAGAAACGAGATCCAGGACAGTACGGCCAGCTTTTGCGTATCGCGCGACCATTCCGGGATTGCCGCCTCAGGCGCCTGTTTACTGTTCGGGTTGCCGTTCATGCTGCGAATCAGCGTGAAAGACTATAGACGTAAGCCGCGAGAATTTTTGCGCGATCCGCGCCAATGAGATTGCTGTGCGCTGGCATGACACCGTTGCGCCCCTCGACTATGCTCTTGCGGATTTCGGCGGCCGAGCTGCCATAGAGCCAG
>CAYXKM010000014.1:0-6342 GCA_964465665.1 uncultured Woeseiaceae bacterium | reverse complement strand
TTCCTTCATAAGGCAACCCCGCCGCCGACGCTCCCTGTCCTCGTCGCACTAGATGGGTGGGCGACGGAACGACCACTGCGCTAAGGCCTCAAGCCGGGGGAAGCCCTTTGACGCAAATTAAGCGGACCGGAGGGAGCCATTGCGTCAAAGGGCTTCCCCCGGCTGAGGCCGGAATCCACCACAATGCCCGGCCCATGCCGGACTCAGGCGAACTGCGTCATTGCTGTTCGGTAAGCGATTTGGGCGAGTTCGTCGACCGAACGGCGGCGATTTTCCGCACGGATGACTTCGACACCGAAAGGCCCGTCGTATCCGGTTGCCGCGACTGCGGCCATGAATCCCGGCATGTCGAATTCGCCTTCTCCGGGGAAAGCCCGGTGTTGTGTCGTCTCGGTCAGTAGATTCATGCCTGCCGGCGTATCGATGTAACCGTCGTTCAGCTCGACGCCGAGGATGTAACGCTTCGGAGCGGCAGCGAGTTCGGCATACGACGTCCGCATCTTCACGATGTGCCAGGTATCGATCATCAGGCCGCCGTTGTCGGCATTCGCGAGTTCGCACATCCTCAACGCATCGGCCAGGTTGTTGAACATCGAAAACGGCATTACTTCGAACAGGATGTTGGTGCCGGCGTTGGCAGCGTCCTTGCAAAGGGCGGCGAATCCTTCCGCGGCCTGATCCATTTCGACCGGCGTGTTGAAAAAGTCGCCGACTTTCAGGTGCCGCGCGCCGAGCGCTTCGGCGGCGTTCAATAACTTCGCTTTCTCCTCATCGGACTTGATCTTCTTCTCGCTGCCGTTTGGCAGGAACCAGTCGAACAGGAACTCGAGCTCGAGGTGGCGGATGCCATTGTCGTCGAGTATCCGTTTCATATCGGCGAGGTTCGAGCTTTGCAATGTGTGATACAGATCCGTATGCCAGATGCCCATGCCGGTGAAACCGACTTTTGCGATCGCCTCGACCCGCTCGCGGAAAGTGAACGGGCTGAAATCGGGGCCGACCGCGCCGGTCGGATCGACATCGCCGGCCAGGGTCCAGTACGAGGCCAGCAGCTCGACCTTCGGTGCTGCTGCGGGTTCCGGTTCCGGCGCGGTTGCAGATTCGGGCTCTGGCTCCGAGCACGCCGCGATGCCGAGTGCGCCCGCTGAAAGAACCAGGGACGAGTCGCGGATGAACCTCCTGCGATCAATGCTCATGTTTCTCTCCCCGGCGCGATGCGGCGCGTGTTATGCCCTGGCCACGTAGCCGTAGCGCAGATTACTGCGGCCTTCGTTCATTTCACGATAGGCGGACTTGACCGCAGAAATCTGGTCCACCGAGATCGCCCCTACCGACGCTTGCACATCGACGTTGTACATCCTCGCCGCGTTGCCAGAAAAAATCGCAGACTTGACCGGACCATCGGCGGCGCCCAGCGGCGCGTAGCCGTATTTTTTCTGCAGGTCTTCGGGAACCTCGAGCCGCCGCAAGGCCTCGATCTGCCATTGTGGCGACCCGTACCAGACCGAGTCCGTGCCCCAGACCACTTTGTCGCTGCCGAGTCCCTTGATGAGTGTGCCGAGCATTGCCGCGGCAAGCCGCGGATGGGTGACGGAGGTATTTGCGAAACAGGTGCCCAATTCGGCGTAAACGTTCGAGACGCCGAACTTCGCCGGGATTTCCGCGAGATCGGTTACCCAGTCGATGCGGCCGGTGTCGTCGAATTCCTTCATGGGGCCGTCGGGCAGTTCGATGAATGGCCGCATCGCCGAGTGGTAGATGACGAAGTTGATGCCCGGCCAGTCCTTCGCGGCCTTGCCGAGATCGGACACCGTCGCATGTTCCCAGAGACCCGGCCACGAGGTCTTGTAATCGGCCGGCATCAGTCCCTTGTGTATGCATACCGTATTAATGCCTGCGCGGATGATTTTCTCGTAGAACGGATAAACGAGCTTCTCGTCGTCGAGCCGCCACTGCGATTGCTTTTTCGTCTGGAATATCGGGTCGCCGATCGTATAACCCTTCCAGCTGTCGACGCCAAGCTCCTCAATGGCGTAATCGACATCGTCGAGCCACCCTTCGGACTTCGGCTGGATGATGCCGTGCGCCAGCATCCGCCTCGAGCCTGCAACGGTGTTGACGGATTTTCGGGCCGATGCGATCTGGTCGTTTGTGAGGAAAAGATTCACCTCGTCATCGACAGGCGAGCCCGACAGGATGACGACGTCGGTATCGCTGTCGACAAAGATTTCCTTCACATAGTTGGAGAACTTGAGCCGATCCAGCGTAATGTCGCCGTCCATGTCCGGGTTCCAGTGTGCTTTCGCGAACTGGCGGATGCCGGTAATGTCGGTCTGGTAATCGTCGCGGACAAAGTGCGTCTGGCAGTCGAAGATGAATTGTCTTGCGAGACTGCTGGCGCGTGCATCGGCCACACCCGGGTCCGTTGCTTCCGCTCTCGCAACCCTGTAAATCGGACCGAAGACATCGTTCATCGCAATGAATGCGGCGGCCATACCCGCTGACGATGCGAGAAACTGCCGGCGATTCATGCCGTGGTTTCTGCCGAAGTCGTCGGCGAGCTGGATGATCCGCGCTTCAACCTGTTTTTGTTTTTCGGTCTGCGGTATGGGGTTGAATTCCCCGTTCGATACGACTTGCGTCGGTATGGGCGAGGCGAACGATCCGCTCTCCGCGGGCTGCATTTGTTCGAGGTCCTGATCGCTTAGATATCGCATGGAAAGTACTCCGGTTGTCTTTCCGAAAACGGCTGGCGGTCCCGGTACTATAGTCAATAATTCGCATTGCGGAGACCGCCCGAATCGACCGACAGTGACACGCGATTCACCCGGGAGCGAATTACAGCAACTCTTGCATGGCCATCTTTCCGGCGATTTGGCAGATTGTCGCTGGAGTTCGATTCGAAGGTAAAAAATCATGAAGAAATACCGCCTCCGGAAAGGCAGCGTTGACATGCAGAGCCTCGAGCTCATCGAGTGCGATGTACCGGAGCCCGGTGAAAACCAGGTGCTGATCCGGGTACACGCTGCGTCGCTCAACTACCGTGATCACGCGATCGTTACCGGAAACTATTTCGGCGGAGTCCTGCAGCGCGATACCGTGCCGCTTTCCGACGGGGCCGGCGAGGTGGTCGCGGTCGGCCGGAACGTAACCCGGTTCAAGGCCGGTGACCGTGTCATCGGCACTTTTTTTCAATGCTGGATCGACGGCGTACCGAATCGTTCTTCCTTTACGGCACTGGGGTCGCCGGCGGACGGCATGCTCACCGAATACATCGCCCTCGATCAGGACGGAGTGGTTCGCTGCCCCGAACACTTGAGCTACGACGAAGCGGCAACGCTGCCTTGCGCTGGACTGACGGCTTGGAATGCGCTCAACGTGAGCGGTACGGTGCGACCCGGCCAGACCGTCCTCGCGCTGGGCACCGGCGGCGTTTCGATTTTCGCGTTGCAGTTCGCAAGGATGTGCGGTGCGCGCGTCATCGTTACTTCATCCAGCGACGAGAAACTCGTCCGGGCAGCGGAGCTCGGCGCTGCGGCAACGGTCAACTACAAGACGACCCCGCAGTGGGACCAGGAGGTTCTGCGGCTGACCGCGGGCAGGGGAGTGGATCACGTCATCGAGGTCGGCGGAGCGGGCACACTGGCGAAGTCCTTTCAGTGCGTCGGATTCCGCGGCCAGGTTACGCTGATTGGCGTTTTGTCCGGGCGCGAAGGCGACACCAACCCGCATCCCCTGATGATGAAGAATGCGAGCTTGTGCGGTGTCTTCGTCGGCAGCCGCGCCATGTTCGAGCAGATGAACGAGGCGATTGCCGTAAATGCGATGCATCCGGTCGTCGATCGCGCATTTCCTTTCGCTGATGCGGCTGACGCCTATGAGTACGCGCGTACCGGCAAGCACTTCAGCAAGGTCGTCATCAGGATCGCGGACTGAAAATCCGCGTGTCCCGCACGGACAACTCTCGCCGCGTTCGATTGGCACAGAGTTTTTCCATGCACGGTTCGATTGATTCAGATCGGCTTGCGCCGATCCTCACCCTCGCTGCGCTCGGGCGGCTACGCCGTCCTGATTCGTTTCGCGAATCGGTCCGGCCCTGGCCTCGTGGGCGAAGCGAAGGACGCCGTGTCTCAGCCGAGCGATGACTCGAGCGCGGCGCGATCCCATTTCGCGAGGTCCGCTGCGGCTGCATAGGTCGACTGCAGGAACTCGAGCAGAGTGCGGTCGGGGTCGTCCGACGTCCGAACCACGTCGTAGGGCAGGATGAACTCGCGCAGGTCAGTGCTGTAGAACGCCTGCGCCGGCGCGACCTTCACATCTGCGAAGCCGGCCGGTTCCGGATATGCGTAGGCGTAGTACGCAGGGTAGGCGATCGCCCCACCGCCAGCCCAGAACCCACAGCTGCTGACCTCGTGCGAGTAAGCCTCGCGAGTGACGTGATCCGGCAAATGAGGAATGCCGCCCGCGTGCTGCGGTGCGGTCCTTCCCGAAAAACGTGTCACTGCCAGATCGAGCGCCCCCCAGAAGAGGTGCACCGGACTGCACTTGCCGATGAATCCCGAGCGGAAGCGCTTGAACACGCGATCGCTTTGCACGAGCGCCCGCCAGAAGCGCGTGACGGCGGCGGCATCGTAGGCTCGATGCACCCCATCGCGATCGAATGGAATCGGTTCGACCACTTCGTTCGGGCTGCCGTGAATATGCACGTCAAGGTCAAGGCCACGCAACGCGTCCATCACCCGCCGGTAGAACGTCGCGACCGTCTGTGGCTCGAGTGCGACCCGGGCGGTCCGGCCGTCGCTGACGCCGACAACGAGCGCGTGGTCCAGGAAGTCGAAATCGATCTGAAACACACGCAGCCCGCGCGGAATCGGCGACGTCGTCAACCCGCTCGCGGTGACGTAGAGCGTGCTGTGCCAGCCGTGGTTCGTCGGCGCGCTGTAACGCAGGCGTATCTTGCCGACGATCTGCGTCCACATGTGGAGCGTGGCACACGAATCGGCCCAGGGTTCGAAAGGAATGGCGGGCCACGCCTGATCGCGCCGCAACTGGTCGGTCATCGGTCCAGTATAGACCCGCGGTGTCGAGACCGCGTGAGTGCGTGGTCGCTGAGATTCTCCTGCTTGAAGGAAGCAATCTTCATTAAGTACGCGAGGTGCAACGCCTTCGATTTCGCGCTTGCCAGCGTGGCCGTACTAGGACGTCATCGAAGGAGATTGCAAACATGACCTCGTCCGTTCCTGGTAGCAGCTTGGCCCCGCTGATCGGTCGCAATTCGAGGCACTCGCCGGACGGACCGTGACCCGGGCGCGAGACGTTTTCGATCTCGGCATAGTGATGCAGGGCGGACACTTTCCTGTAACAGCAAAGCAGGGCACATTGCCTGGATTTCCGCTTGCGAAGGCTATCGAATCGCTGATGTCGCTCGGCCGCCCGGACCGCACATCAGTTTTGCGTAACTGAGTTGTGCGAAGTCCTCCACCGTTCTGCATATTCGACAGCGGGCACCCGGGCAACTGACTGAAACAAAAGACCTGAAGCGATTCGTCCTGCAACTGAAAATCCAGCACCGGGCGAAACGGCCGAGCGGATCAGGCTGAACCTGCGAGATAATCCTTGAGCTCAGCGACGCCGGCAAAAGACAGTTGCGGTCGACGTTCGGGCGGCAACGCCGCGAACTCGGCCGCTCCAGCGATGCCCGTGTGCACGCCGATGGCGAGCGCGTCGGAGGCCAGCGCCATCCTGACCTCAAGATTCGGGTCATCGCCGACGACCACCAGTTCCGACGGCTTGCAGCCGATCAGGTTTGCCGCAGTGCGCAGTGCATGCATCGACGGTTTGCCGAGCGGTGTTGCGCGCCGGCCGGTGATGCTGGTGATCATTGCTGCGATCGCGCGTGAGGAGCCGAGCGCGCGGCCACCGTGTGTGGCAAAGAACGGCACCATCGATGCGCAATACAGGCGTGCCCCCTGCCAGACCGCATTGCAGGCCACCTCGATCTCATCCATGTCGACTTTCCGGTACCAGCCGATGAAAACCGCGTCGGCGGACTCGGCGCCTTCGTCGCCGCGCGCCGGCAGCACGACCTCGAGCCCGGCATCCGCGATCGGCTTCCACACGCCCTCGACGCCGAGGACGACGATCCGGCGCATTTTCTTGCTGGTGAAGTACGTTGCTGCGATCGTAGCCGGCGTCATGATTCTTTCCGCAGCCACGGTCAGGCCGGCATTCCCGAGTTCCACCGAAATGCCGGCGGGAGTCCGCACCGTGCCGTTGGTCATCACCAGCCAGGGGATCTGCCTTGCATCGAGGAGTTGCAGCAACTCGACAGCACCCGGCAGT
>CAYXKM010000013.1:0-3310 GCA_964465665.1 uncultured Woeseiaceae bacterium | reverse complement strand
ATGGACCTCGGCTGCTACCGTGGCATTCGACATCGCCGTGGCCTGCCGCTCCGCGGGCAACGCACCCGCACCAATGCGCGTACCCGAAAGGGCCCGCGGCGTCCGATCAAGCGATAACAGGGCATCGCGGCTGCTGGCCGCTGCTGCAGATCATAAATTTAACAGACTACTCAGAAGCTAACTATGGTTGAAGTCGTAAAAAAGAAGAAGGTCAAAAAGCACGTGGTGGATGCGGTTGCGCACATCAATGCTTCCTTCAATAACACGATCATCACGATCACCGACAGGCAGGGCAATGCCATTTCCTGGGCTACCGCCGGCGGATGCGGATTTCGCGGATCGCGAAAATCCACGCCCTTCGCTGCGCAGGTCGCTTCGGAAAAGGCCGGCCGGGCCGCACTGGAGTTCGGTGTGAAAAACGTGGACGTGCGTGTTCGCGGGCCAGGCCCGGGTCGCGAGTCGGCCGTACGCGCACTCAACGCGCTCGGTTTTCGCATTCAGCATATCGAAGACGTGACGCCCATCCCGCACAACGGGTGCCGCCCGCCTAAAAAACGCCGTGTATAGAGATTAAGCAATGGCAAGATACCTTGGACCAAAATGTAAACTGTCCCGTCGCGAAGGCACGGACCTGTTTCTGAAGAGTGGCGTTCGGCCGCTCGAATCGAAGTGCAAGCTGGAAGTTCCGCCAGGTGGCGCCGCACAGCGTCGTCCGCGCCTGTCCGACTACGGCACGCAGCTTCGAGAGAAGCAGAAACTGCGCCGCATGTACGGCCTTCTGGAACGGCAGTTTCGCAACTATTACAAGAAAGCCTCCCAGCTCAAGGGCTCGACAGGTGAGAACCTGCTGAGGCTGCTGGAAGGACGTCTGGACAATGTTGTGTATCGCATGGGCTTCGCCTCGACGCGGGCCGAAGCACGCCAGCTCGTCAGCCACAAGGGCATCGAGGTCAATGGCAAGATCGTCAACATTCCGTCAGCACAGGTGAGCGCCGGCGATTCGGTCGGTGTTCGCGAGAAAGCAAGAAAACAACTGCGTATCCAGAGTGCCCTCGAGATTGCCAGCCAGGTTGGCTTGCCGGAGTGGGTCGATGTGGATGCGAAGAAGATGGCAGGCGTTTTGAAGTCGTTGCCCGATCGTCAGGACATACTGCCTGACATCAACGAAAACCTTGTCGTCGAGTTGTACTCGAAATAGCCAGGAGGGATTATTCCCATGCAGGAATCTGTTAATGAGTTTCTGAAACCGCGCGTCGTCAAGGTTGCGCCGGTCAGCGAGTTGCACGCCAAAGTGACGATCGAGCCGTTCGAACGCGGATACGGTCACACGCTGGGCAATGCGCTGCGTCGTATTCTTTTGTCATCGATGCCGGGTGCGGCAATTGTCGAGGCCGAAATCGATGGCGTGCTGCACGAGTACACCAGCATCGAGGGCGTGCAGGAAGACGTCGTCGACATCCTGCTGAACTTGAAGCAGGTGGCCGTGCGCATGCACACGCGCGATACCGCCGAACTGCGGATCTCGAAGAAAGGTCCGGGCCCGGTTACCGGCGCCGACATCCAACTGGATCACGACGTCGAGATCATGAATCCGGGCATCGTCATCGCCAACCTGACCAAGGACGGCGAACTGCACATGATCCTGAAAGTCGAGCGCGGCCGGGGTTATCGCCCGGCGACGCAGCGACCGGCATTCGAAGAGCAGGCCGGCCCGATCGGCCGTCTGCAGCTCGATGCCTCGTTCAGCCCGGTGCATCGGGTCACTTACGACGTCGAATCGGCTCGTGTCGAGCAGCGCACCGACCTCGATAAGCTGATCATCGACATCGAGACCAATGGAACGATCGATCCGGAAGAAGCGATTCGTCGCGCCGGCAGTATCCTGAAGGATCAGCTCTCCGTGTTCGTCGACTTGCAGGGCCAGGAAGACGGCGTCGGCGCGATGGCCGAGAGCCAGGTCGACCCGATCCTGCTGCGCCCGGTCGATGAGCTGGAGCTCACGGTTCGTTCGGCGAACTGCCTGAAAGCCGAAAACATCATGTACATCGGCGACCTGGTACAGCGTACGGAAGTCGAACTCCTGCGCACACCGAACCTCGGCAAGAAATCGCTGACGGAAATCAAGGAAGTGCTGGAAGGGCATGGCCTCGGACTCGGCATGCGCCTCGACAACTGGCCGCCGGCAAGCCTGCGCCCGGAGCACGAGCTTCCTCTTTAAGAAAAGTTTGAAATAGAAGGCACACCATGCGTCACAACAAATCCGGTCGTCGTCTCGGCCGCAACAGCTCACACCGCAAAGCCATGTATCGCAATATGGCGGCGTCGCTGGTGCACCATGAAACGATCAAGACCACCGTACCCAAAGCCAAGGAGCTGCGACGGGTGATCGAGCCTTTGATCACGCTCGCAAAAGTTGATGGTGTGGCCAATCGTCGGCTTGCTTTTAACCGGCTGCGCGACAAGGTTGCGGTCGGCAAGCTGTTCACCGATCTCGGCCCGAGATTCAAGGCTCGACCGGGCGGCTACCTGCGCATCCTCAAACTGGGTCCGCGCCCGGGTGATTCGGCGCCGATGGCCATCGTGCAGCTCGTCGACAAACCCGCCGTCAGCGAGACCGCGGAATCCGGCAAGTAGCAGCACTTCACCAGTAGTAAAAGAAAGCAGGCCGTAAGGCCTGTTTTCGTTTGTGGGAGATGCGCTCATCGTTACATAATGACAATTTCGGACAGACCCAACTTATTGATTTATAAAAAGAAACACTTGCATTGGTTGTCTTGCGAGGGCCATCACAGCAATTCCGGTCCGATATTTCTAAAGTAGGCCAAGTCTCGACTACCGGGAGCTCGCCATTAAGAAGGAATCGGCATTCACCGACTGCGTCATTCTGTCGAAGGATGCGTTCGATCCCGACGCGGTGTTTCTCGATGATATCGTCGACGACTACGTATTGCCGCGGCTTAGCCTTGCCGTGGACGGGCTGAACACCGCCGGCGAACGCAAGCATGGCAGGCTGGAGCTGCGGCCCGAAGACGTCGCCAACGAAGAAATTCCGGCGTCCACCCGTATGCCTGTTTCGGATTTCGACCCGGACCAGCTTGAGGTCTACGGCTGGGAAAGTTCGTGGTGGAAGAAGATCCGGGGATACATCGGCTTCTAAGTCGCCTGCCTCGCGGGCAAGTCGTATTCCAATCGCGCCCCTGTAGGAGCCCGCACTGCGGGCGACAATGCGCGCCGACGGTGCCACGCCGCCATGCCTTTCTCGCTCGGAAATCTTAACTCACTCGAAAGGCATACCGCCGTGTCGCCGTCT
>CAYXKM010000012.1:0-9112 GCA_964465665.1 uncultured Woeseiaceae bacterium | reverse complement strand
TCCATCACGCCGAGCTCGCGCGGCCAGGAACGGACGATCATCACATCGTCCGATAGCTTTTCGATCAGCAGGTTCTGCCCGTTGCCATGCGAATCGCTGACCAGGATCTCCGTTGCACCGGCCATGCGCGCCGCATCGATTGCAGCAACGACTTCTGCTGTCATGAACTCTCGAAATCGCTGGTATTCGAATCCATCGGGGCCAAGCTGGTCATCGGTCACGACGCCGGCCACGCCTTCCATGTCGGCCGAAATGTAGATTTTCAAGCCCGTATCATCCTGCGCAAACAGAGACGGCGACAGCAGCATGAGCAGAAACAAAGCGTTGTTTGTGGTTTTCATAACCTTGACTCGGCAGGGCTTTCGGTAACAGCGCACAGGATAGCGAAAACTACCGACGTCTGCGCGGCCTGGCGCGTCGCGAGACCTGCTCAGGGCCGCGCCGTCCCGGGGAAGACTCCGCCGGTGGTATGCTGCCGCCGTGAACAAACCCCAAAACAGGCTGCACTCGCTATGGCAGGAGTTTGTCCGCCGCAGCGTCGTTCGCGTCGCAATATTCTATGGTGCCATCGCCTGGGTTGTCGTCCAGGTTGCCGATCTGTTTCTGGAAGCATTCGAGGCGGAATTCCTGCTCAAGTATTTCGTCGCCGCGGCGCTGATCGGCTTCCCAATCGCCTTGGTATTGTCATGGATGTTCGACATCACGCCGCAAGGTATTCAACGCACACCGCCGGTACGCAGCGATGCCGAGGCGTTCCGCTCCATTGCCGTGCTGCCGTTTGCAAATTTTTCGGACGATCCCGGAAACGAGTATTTTTCCGACGGACTCGCAGAGGAAATTCGCGACCAGCTTTCCAAGGTTCCCGGATTGCGAGTGGCGGCACGCACTTCGTCCTTTGTCTTCAAAGGTCGCAACGAAGACGCTCGCGAGATCGGCCGCCGACTCGATGTGGGCCTGATTCTCGAAGGCGGTGTGCGAAAACACGAAGACACGGTAAGAATCTCGGTGCAACTCGTGGACACGCGCAGGGGCTACCAGCTTTGGTCAGCAACGTTCGAACGGCAACTGCAGGATATTTTCCGTGTGCAGTCGGAGATCTCCGGATCGATACTCGAATACATGCACCTTCGGGTGCTTGATCATGGTGTGATGCAGCAGCCCACCAGCGATTTCGAGGCCTACAACCTTTACCTGCTCGGCCGCCACCACTTCCACAAGCGTACCGAACGGGCTTTGAACCGGGCGGTGGAGTACTTCACGGAAGCGAGAAATCGCGACCCGCAGTTCGCGCTGGCCTACAGCGGCCTGGCTGATGCACTGTCCCTGTTGAGCACTGGCTATTACGGCAATCTGCCAGTGGCGGAATCCATTGCAAAAGCGTTACCCGCCGCACAACGTGCGCTGGCCATTGCACCCGATTCGGCCGAGGCACACGCGTCGATGGGCCTGATTCGTGACAACCAGAAAGACTACGACGGAGCAATCGCTTCGTTGCAGCATGCGATAAGGCTCAGGCC
Organism: uncultured Woeseiaceae bacterium; assembly: GCA_964465665.1. Lineage (GTDB taxonomy): Bacteria > Pseudomonadota > Gammaproteobacteria > Steroidobacterales > Woeseiaceae > JAKEGN01. The sequence goes on along the minus strand of CAYXKM010000012.1, from coordinate 7,595 downwards.
AACCTACACGCTGGCGCACGTGTGGCTGGGCGTGGTGCTCAATTCCATCGGTCGTTACAAGGAAGCCGCCGAACGCGATGCGGAGGCATTGAGGCTTGACCCGTTATCGCCGATTATCAATACCAATGCAGGCTTCGATGCTATCCGCTTCGGCAACGACAAGGAGGCGGAATCGCGATTTCGCCATGCGATTGAACTCGATCCTGCATTCCCGGTGCCGTATTCGGGAATGGCTCGCATGAAAACGATGCGCGGCGATCTTGCCGAAGCACTCGAGTGGGCGCAACAGGCGCTTGAGCGCGCCCCGACCCGTGCGTTTTATCTCGCGCGCAAGGGATTCCTGTACCTGCAGTTGAACCAGCTCGAACGCGCGGAAGAATTACTGCTTGCCGCAAGGCAAGTCGCATCTGACAGCCAGTTCCTCGGCGATGCGGAACTGGCGCTGGCCATTGCTTCCAATGACAGGAGCCGCTTGCAGCAGATTTCAATCGATGCCGAGAGACACGGGCTCGCGCAGCGCGGGCTGGCTGCCTGGCTCCTGGGCGATGAAAAACGAGCATTATCACTTTATGACGAACGCTGTCCGGATCACAGCCTGATGATATATGAACTTATCAATGACGAGTGGGTCTGGCAGTTTCCGCACGCCCTGTATCGTGCCTGTTTGCGAATGCGCAATGGAGACGTCGAGGCTTCCGCAGATGTCGAGTCATTCCTCACAAGCCTGGCCACGGTGTCTGACGGAGGCGTTGTCAATCCAAACGCCGAGTATTGGGCAGTCATCGCGTTGTTAACGCTGGGCCGAAAGGACGATGCGCTAATGCGCCTGGAGTCAGCGATTGAGCGTGGCTGGCGAAACGTGTGGTGGGCGCGCCGCGATCCCTGCCTCGAGACGCTGGCAAAAGACCCCCGGTTCGGGGCTCTGCTCTCCAGAGTTGCAGGCGTAAAAATCTGAGCGATGCCAGCAATTCAGAAACGGAATCGGGCACCGACGCCGGGTCCGCTGAACTCGAGGTTTTCGAGAAAGCCGTCCGGACCCTGATCATACGAAAGATGCCGGTACGCGACTATCAGATCGCCCCAGCCATAGGTATAGGTGAGCCCGGTCATGGCTTGCCAGGTCAGATCGGAGTCGCCGGTACCGGCGTCCAGGTAGAAAGGCACTGACCATTTACTCTCGCCGAGAGCAAAATGACCGCGCACTCCGATGATGCCGTCCCACAACGCCTCATCTCGCTTGAGGCTGCCTTGCGCCGGCAGGACCACTTCGCCACCGGGCGTCGTGATCGCTGCCGTCAGGTTCCAATTGACGGTGGCTTCAAGGTCCAGCAACCGAGCGCCGGCAAACAAGTCGATAGTCGAAGTCTCTGTCTTTTGCAGGCTGTAGCCGGCCGCAAGGGTCCAGGCCAGACCATCGAAATCGGTTTCGGTACTGAGATTCAGATTTACATCGACCGGGATCTGCACGTCGTCCAGCACCGAAGCGACCCTGTCTTCGTCGGATTCCATGCTAAGAAAGACGAAATCGGTGAACAGCGAAAAACGGCCTTTCTGCACACCAGCATTGACGAGCGCCACCCCGTTGATCAGCTCCAGCCAGTCGGTTGGCCCCACATCAATGCTTGGCGCACCGCCGCCCCCGCCGGCCGGAGGCGGATCGTAATTCAAATCAGCGCTGATCGTCGGCAACCACACATACGGCGTGATCTGAAACTGCCATTTGTCGCTATCGTCCTGACCGGCCGCCGTGGCGGCGTAGCCTGCCAGCATGATCGCCGCCGCGATCATTTTCATTCGCATAAAATTCTGCCCGGGCATTTGCATTGATTAGCTGTTGATTTGATCGACGTGGAACTGCCGCCGCAATACTACTACAGCAGAAGCACAAACGTGCTGCTACTCGTTCGCCCCTACCGTCAATGTAACTTTCATTCGGACCGGTTCATCGGGCTTCGACTCGACTGCCTGCGCCTTGCCGAGAACGATTCGCGAATCGAGCGCCACATCGGCCTGCAGGACCGCGGCCCGGGTGTTTGCGGCGCGCTCGGTATCCGTAATGGTCTGCAATTCGATCAGTTGACGGCGAATCTCGTTGCTGTAGGCAAGGGCATCGAAATGCGGTTTCGCGTCTGCGATACCTGCGGGCCGGGTCCGTGTAGGCCCGCACTCGACCATGCAACTTGCCGCTCACCGGTCTGCTTCCGACTTCTTTTTATGTTTGAGTCATGCGCTGCGGCATCGCCTGCCGCTGCACTCAGACCACTGGCCGCAGTGTATTTCCTAGTACCAGCGGCTGCCGCCGACGCTCATGTACCCGTGGCTGCCGATGGGTACGCCGACACTCAGTCCGACACCGACGTTGCCCGAACAACCGCCAAGCAACAGGCATGACATCAGCAGGGCGGTAAACGCTGTTCTCTTTATTAAATTACGCATTCCGTCTGCTCCTTCTCAAAGTGACCATTTCTGCAACACGAGGATGGCGCCGGATGGATCCGCAACTACCGCCATGTTGCCGTCGCGAAGCTCCGGCGATGCCGGCAGCAGGATTTTCCCGCCGAGTTCCTCGGCTCTCTTCGCCGCCGCCGCGGCGTCGTGCACGCCGAAATAGGTCAGCCACACCGGATCCCATTCCTGCGTGGGATTTTTCAGAATGGCGGTGCGATCGACGCCGCCATTACCCAGCATCGTGTAGGTGCCGCCGCGCCGCTCGACGTCGCGCACCTCGTAGCCGACCATCGACCTGTAAAACGCCGCAGCATTGCCGCTGTCGTTTGACAGCAGTTCGGTCCACACGACCCGGCCGGGCGCCGCCGCGGTAGTTTTGTCATCCGGATCCCCGACGTTGCTCCTGGCAACTCCTATGACCGCGCCCTCCGGATCGACCATCGCAGCGACGCGTCCAAGGCTTACGTCCCTCGCCGCAACAGCGACGCTGGCGCCGGCCTCTACGCCGCTTGCAACTGCCCGGTCGACATCGGTCACCGACAGATAAGGCAACCAGCGTGACAACTTGCCGCCGTCGGCAGGTGCGTCGACAGGCACGAATCCGGCAACGTATACGTCACCGGAGCGCGCGAGCGCATACCCTCGGCGACCGGGGCCGGTGGCATTTTCGAAAGACCAGCCGAACAGCCCGCCGTAAAAGCGCCGTGCCGCATCGATGTCTTCGGTGATCAAATCGTTCCAGACGACTTTCCCTATCAGCGGTGTGGTCGAAAAGGACATTCCCGAGAGGTCCGGCCGTGTCACCGTTGCACATGCCGAAAGGCCGATACTCGATATCGCAACGGCCAGCCAAAACCTGAGTTTCATTTTGTACGCTCCCTCATTGTTGTTGCGCGGTGCCGGTGAGACCTTTCTTGAGTTGCGTCACGAAGTGCCATAATCGGACGGCACCCTCGGACGAGCTATGCAGGCATGATAATCTGCCACAAGTGTAGCGCATCGTCCGTATGACCGGACGGTCGCGTTGATCCGGAATCTCAGCATAGGAGCCCGCCTGTTGAACCCGATTTCATGCTCCCCGACCCGACTGCATCTGTACGCCTGCATTTGCGCAATTCTGCTGGGCCAAGCCACCACCGGCATGAGCCAGGAAGCACCCATCATCCATCCGGGTGCGCCCGGTGCGCCGGCGCGGGAGCTCAGCGCTGAAGATGCGATCAAGATTGCCAATTCAAGCTATTCGCCGGACGACGTCAGGTTCATGCAGGACATGATCCCGCACCATCACCAGGCCTTGGAGATGGCCAGGCTGGCGACCGATCGCACGAACCGGCCGGAGCTCATCGACGTGGCCGGCCGGATCAATGCGTCGCAGAACGACGAAATCGAATTCATGCGGCAATGGCTGGAGCAGCGCGGCGAGCCGGTGCCCGAACCGACCGCTGATGAGGCAATGCACACTACGCACAAGATGGCCGGCATGGCCACGCCGGAACAGATGGCCGAGCTTGCCGAGGCCCAAGGCACGGACTTCGACCGACTGTTCCTCTCGTTCATGATCACCCACCATAAAGGTGCCGTGAAAATGGTCGAGAAACTCATGGAACAGCCCGGAGCGGCGTACGACCCGGTGCTGTTCGAGTTTACGACCGACGTCACCAATGACCAGAATGCCGAGATCGAGCGGATGAATGCGTTGCTCGTGAGCCTGTCTTCCGACCCGCGCGCAGGACTCAAAGCAGGCCTGGACGATGCCGGCCAGGCGGTTCTGAACGTCAAACTCGTGGGCTCACTGCCCAAAACCGCCGGTTTCTTCGACCCGAAGAACCCCGGTGAGCTGCCGTCCCAGTACTTGCACGCCGAAGCGGGCGAGCCGGCCGACGGCGAGGAGGCAGCACCGGTGGCTGAGGACGAGGAACGTTACCCGCTCCTGAGCTTTTCCAACACCGACATGGCCTTCGCCGGCGATGTGCTGGTGGCCGGCAGCTACCACGGGTTCAACGTCTATCAGCTGCTGCACAATGACGGGATGCCGAAGCTTCTGAGCTCGGTGGTCTGCCCGGGCGGACAGGGGGATGTCTCGATCGTCGGCGACCTGTTGATCATGTCGGTGGAAGAGACTCGCGGGCGGCTCGACTGCGGACTCGAAGGCGTCAATCAAGACGTCAGCGCCGAGCGATTCCGCGGTCTCCGCATCTTCGACATCAGCGACCTGACGCGGCCTGTGCAGGTCGGCGCGGTGCAGACCTGTCGTGGGTCGCATACGCATTCGGTCATCTCCGGGCCTGGCGACGACGGCAAGATCGTCGTCTACAACTCCGGTACATCGGCCGTGCGCGAAGAGGAGGAGATGGAAGGCTGCTTCAACGAATCCCCCGGCGACTATCGAACCGCGCTGTTTCGCATCGACGTGATTGAGATCCCGGTCGACGATCCATCGAAAGCGCGGATTGTCGACAGCCCCGCCGTGTTCGCCGACCCGGACGAAGGTATGCTCGCCGGCCTGTGGCGCGGCGGTGCCCACGGAGACGATACGCAGGAGACCTATCAGACCGACCAATGCCACGACATCACCGCGTTTCCGGAACTAGGGATTGCCGCCGGCGCATGTTCGGGCAACGGCATCCTGTTCGACATCGCCGATCCGCGCAGCCCGCAACGCATGGATGAGGTCATCGACAAGGGCTTCGCCTACTGGCACTCGGCAACGTTCAACAACGATGGCACCAAGGTCCTGTTCACCGACGAGTGGGGCGGCGGCAGCCGGCCACGCTGCCGAGCTTACGATCCGATGGACTGGGGCGCGGATGCGATCTACGACATCGTCGATGGCCAGCTCGAATTCCGCAGCCACTTCAAGATGCCGGCTCCGCAGTTCGAACAAGAAAACTGCGTGGCACACAACGGCTCCATCGTGCCTGTCCCGGGCCGCGATATTTTCGTCCAGGCATGGTACCAGGGCGGCATCTCGGTGATCGATTTCACCGACTCGGCGAACCCGGTCGAAATCGCCTACTTCGACCGCGGTCCGATCGATGAGGAGCACCTGGTCGTCGGCGGGTACTGGTCAACCTATTGGTACAAAGGCCGGATCTATGGCACGGAGATCGTGCGCGGTCTGGATGTGCTCGAACTCGTGCCGAGCGATCACTTATCCGAAAACGAGATCGCTGCTGCGGCCGTGGCCGATCAGGGTGAGCTGTTCAACCCGCAGCAACAGTTCCGCGTGACCTGGCCGGCCGAACCGGTCGTCGCCCGGGCGTATGTCGATCAACTGGAGCGCAGCAACGCCGTGTCTGAGTCGTTCGTCACAGAACTGACCGCGCTGCTGGACCGCTCCGGAGCGCAGCTCGAGAAAGGAGCACGGGACAACGATCTGGCGACCAGCCTGGAGTCGCTGGCAACGGCACTCAGCAAAAACACCGAAGACGCGATCACCGCGAAGCGGCGTGCCTCACTGGCAGAAACACTGAACGGTATCGCGGCAAGGCTGCGCTAAAGCGTCAGTTCGGTGACAGTTACCCTTATTCATGCTGCGGCGGCCGATCTCACCATGCGAACGCAGGCTCCTGACATTGAGGCTAGCGTGGAATACGGGTATATATAACGATCTCGGCTGCGCAAAAATAACGAGTAACAGCGCATGGCTAGCAAGACGGACTCGTCCGACCGTTTAACCGCACTGGGTTTTCTGTGGCGATTCCTCGCCGCATTGGCTCTCGTGTTGATCTCTTTCAATCCCAGCGGGCACTCCGCCTATCACTGGGTCGTTACGGACATCGGTGCCGGCACTTTCGGCCCGGTGCATGCCGTCGTGCTGATATTGCTGCTGATCGGCTGGGTCATTTTCTGGATTGCTACCTGGAGGGCGCTGGACACTTTCGGCGTGTTACTGGCATTCGCCGCACTCGGTACGATCGTCTGGTTGCTCGTGGACTTCGGAATTATTGCGGCAAACGATGTCAACACAGTCACTTGGATTTCGCTTGTTTGCGTCGCGGCGGTAATGGCGCTCGGTTTGTCCTGGGCGCACGTCTGGCGCCGGATGACCGGCCAGTTGAACGTCGAGGATAACGACTAGTAATCAATTTAGGGGACGGTGCCGAGCTTCTGGAAACGTTGAATGCAACAAGCAAGGAGACGGACATGGAAAGCGGAATGATGAATTTGCTGATCAGCCTGGTGAGTGGCGCTGTCGGCGGCAATGTTGCCGGCGCAGTCATGAAGAACAAGAGCCTCGGTACCTTGTGGAACAGCGTGGTCGGCATCCTCGGCGGCGGCATCGGCGGTTCGCTGCTCGCGCTCCTCGGCCTCGGCGATGCGGGCGGGATTATAGGAATAATCGCAGCCTCGACCGTCGGGGGCGGAGTGCTCCTCTTTATTGTGAGCCTCTTCAAGAAATAGCAATTACGGTGACAGTTACCTTAATTCACCCTCCGCAGACAGGGTTACTGTCACTACCTTTGCTGGAATTAAGGTTACTGTCACCGTAGTTCCTGCCACCGCGGTTACTTGCCTTTGAGTCTCTGTGCGGCGCGATAGCGCGCTTCGGCTTCGGCAAGCTCGGCCTGGGCGCGGGCCAGGTCGGTCTGGCCCGAAACCCCCTTCAGTGCTTCTTCGGCATGCTGTTTTGCAGAAAGCGCTGCTGCTTCGTCGAGTTGCTCACCGCGAAGCGCGGTGTCGGCAAGGACAGTCACGAGATGCGGCTGGATTTCCAGCATGCCGCCGGTGATATAGAAAAAATGCTCCTTGCCGTCGGGATCCTGGACACGGACCTCGCCCGGTTTCAGTGCAGTAAGCAATGGCGCGTGCCGAGGTGAAATTCCGACCTCACCCATACGCGCCGGTGCGAATACCATCTTTGCTTCTCCGGAATGAATCTCCCCTTCTGCAGAGACGATGTCGACACGTATTGTGGCCATGCGAATATTCTCTTTTACGGCCTATTTCATTGCCTTGGCTTTCTCGACAGCCTCGTCGATTGGCCCGACCATGTAGAACGCCTGCTCCGGCAAACCGTCGTAATCACCGTTCACGATGCCGTTGAAGCCGCGAATGGTTTCCGACAGCTGCACGTACTTGCCTGGCGAACCGGTGAAGGTTTCGGCGACGAAAAATGGCTGTGACAGAAAACGCTGGATCTTGCG
>CAYXKM010000011.1:0-2405 GCA_964465665.1 uncultured Woeseiaceae bacterium | reverse complement strand
ACGACGTCGGCATCGACCAGCTGCCGGGTCAGTTCCGCGACGCGCTCTCTTCCTGATGCCGACAACGGCGGATCATCGGGAACCGAGAGATCCTTCTCGGCATGCCTGACGAATATGACAGTTGTCGTTGCCTGCGACTCGAAAAACCACGCGAGGCCAATGGCAATTGCCACATAGATGACGATAATCGAAATTCGACGCCGCCGGCGCCTGCTGTGGTCTTTCTCGGATTTGCCATTTCGCATGAAGCCGAGCTTACGAGTTATTGCGCTGGTTGACTATTGTCGTGACTGAGGATCGCGCGTGCGCGCAGTCGAGATCACACGGTACTCGCCTTCTATGACTGCGCTTTGCCGGTCATCGGCTTGGCGTTGCCTGGATTTCGCCTGCCGCGACAGACGCCGATTGATCCACCACACACGGATCCCGACCAGGGCAGCGAAGATCAGAATGATACTGCCGAGCACAACCAGCGCCACGACGCCGAGGATCAGTGATGCACCGATCGCCAGCGCACCGATAATGATGACCAGAGCGTTCGCCAGCGGATTGCCGGCCGGCAGCGGGCCCTTACTGAAATGCGCATTCAACTGATTGTGCTCCTCTAGTCCTTTTCGACCCGGGAATAAAATCCTTCGAACCATGGAACCCAGGTAACTCCACCATCATTCGACTGCTCAAAATACTGCCGGATTCGTCCATCCGCCAATGGCGTCCAAAGACCGCGAAACGGAACCGTACTGCCACTTCCGATATCGTGCAAGGTTCCGAGAAGGTTCATTCCTTCATCGGTCATGCCGCCGCTGATCATTATCTGACTTCCGCCCTCGGCCAGCCAGACCTGCACCCATTTATTTGCAACCTTGTCGAAATAGTTGATGCTCATACCAGTGCCACCGGATGTGTTCGTCCAGTGTTCGGTCAAAAGGCAGCCGCGCTCCGCCGAGCGGATACTATTGTGCCCTGCCAGCCGGCCATCGGATGTGCGAACCTCCCACTCGCCCAGCCAGAAATCGAACTCCCTGAACTTTTCCCCGTGCTCGCAAGGATAGGCCGGCGGAGCTGCCGCAGACGAAACGCTTTCGACCTCCGGGTCGGCTTGCTGTGCCAAACCGGCGGCTGACAACAGGAGCCAAGCCGGTGCCAGGGTCAGTTTCGATGTACGCACGGGAACTCCTCAGGATTCTGGACAGGTCGGATGTACTCTCGGACCCCAAGGCGGCCGGATGGTTCTCCAGTTCCCGGCAGATTGAGTATTTGATGGTCGCATGGCGCATTTTCAAGTCGAAAGTTGAATCTCGGCCCGACAGCAAGCAGAATCCGCGGTCCCAATCCGCCCGCGTTCCCGGGATATCGCGCATCGACAGTGGCGGATTGATCTTCAGTACGTTGCAATAAGCAGGGCAAGAGTTCGGAGAGGTGGCAGAGCGGTTGAATGCACTGGTCTTGAAAACCAGCAAGGGTTAACAGCCCTTCGTGGGTTCAAATCCCACCCTCTCCGCCATCAGCGCGGTTCGAATGCCCTCGAGTCCCTGCTCGAGCCTTGACCGCGCGCAAGCCAGGTTCATCCTGAAAAAACCCTCACCGGCGGCGCCGAAATCCGTGCCCGGATACAAACCTACGCCGCCCCTGTGAACGAGGCGCTGCATGATTTCGGCCTCGTCGAAACCTGCTGCACGAAAATCCAGCCAGGCGAGATAAGTCGCCTGCGCCGGAACTTTGCGGACTTGCGGAAGATTCTGCGTCAGCCACGCAGCCGTGAACTCGTGGTTGGCAGCGACGTATGCGATGACGCAGTCGAGCCAGCCTCTGCATTGTCGGTAACCGGCGATCATGCCAATAGCACCGAAAGTGCTGTCGTGATTGAGCTGCAACGTATTGAGAAAAGACCGGAACCGTTGCCGGACTGATTCGTCCGGGATCACGAATGTCGCTTGCGGAATGCCCGCCGTATTGAAAGTCTTGTTAGGCGAAATCACTGTAACCGATCGATCGCCGCAGAGCTTGCCGAACGGGATATGTCGCTGACCCGGCAACACGAGGTCACAATGTACTTCGTCGGAAACCACCAGCAGCTCGCGCTCGTTTGCGATACTTGCGATATCGTCAAGTTCACTCGCAGTGAACACGCGCCCGGTCGGATTGTGCGGGTTGCACAGGATGATCATGCCGGCATCGGGCCGCAAACGGGCCAGGAGTTCTGCCCGATCGATGCCGAAGCGCCCGCCGCGTTCAGTGAGCGGGCATTCGATCAGCTGCCTGTCGTTGTCTTGCACCACCGCCAGTAGCGGCCCGTAGGCGGGTGTGTGCACGACAATGCTGGCAGTCGCAGCGGTCAGCTTCGTCACCAGCCCGTGGATCCCGGCAATGGATCCCGGCGGGCAAAAGGTCAGCCACTCCCTGTC
>CAYXKM010000010.1:0-7729 GCA_964465665.1 uncultured Woeseiaceae bacterium | reverse complement strand
CGCCGCCAGGTGCACGCGAATCTGGTGCGTCCGGCCGGTCTCGAGTTCGACGGCTATGTACGTGTGGGCGGCAAATCGTTCGATAACCCGGTAATGCGTGATCGCCGGCCTCCCGTCGTCGCGTACCGTCATTTTCTTTCGGTCGAACGGGTGGCGCCCTATCGGTGCATCGACGGTGCCACCACCGGTCAGTACGCCGGTACAAACGGCAAGGTACTTTCGCGTCAATTCACGCGCCGCCAGCCGCCGCACCATTGCCGTATGAACATTCAATGTCTTGGCTACCAGTAACAAGCCGCTGGTCTCCTTGTCGAGGCGATGAATAATCCCGGCTCGTGGCAAATCGGCGAGTTGCGGCGCCCTGTGCAGGAGACCGTTCATCAGGGTACCGCGAGTGTTACCGGCTCCCGGATGCACGACCAGGCCCGCCGGCTTGTTGATGATGAGCAGTTCGTCATCCTCGTAAACTGCCTCGATGTCTATCGGCTCCGGCAAACTGATGACCGCAGCTTCGGTGACGACGGTGACTTCAACAACGTCGCCCGATTCGACTGCGTCTCTGGGCCGTCGGACAGCACCGTTGATTATCACCCGGCCCTGCAGTACCCAATCCTTCAAACGGCTTCGCGAATAGCCGGGAAACATCTGCGCAAGGGCCTGGTCCAATCGCTGGCCGGCCAGGTTCACGGGTACCGACTGGATGAGCTTTTCTGCTGGTTTGACATCGTTCATGCGGGACGTTGAGCTTGAATGGCCGGGGGCCGCTCCGGGCGGCAGCATTGCAGTTTACGGTATACTTATGTGCCTGGCTCGATTCCGCCCCAGTCGAGCTGCAGAAATTCAAACCTGGATGTTCATGACCAAGCCCTTACAACATTACGCTGAAGTACCGGTTTGCCGCATCGGCATAGCGTTTCGCAACTGGCTGTCAGTGGCGGCGCTGGTGCTGTTTCTCGGCGCCTGCGCCGGCAACGAGGAAGAGGACGAGTTTGTCCGCAGCATTACGGATGCGTATCAGAAAGCCCAGCTGTCACTGGAGAGCGGCAATTACCGACGCGCAATCGAGATTTATGAAGCCCTGCAGGCACGCTTTCCGTTCAGCGAGTTTTCGACTCAGATCCAGCTCGAGCTGGCCTATGCCTACTACAAATCAGGCAAGAAGGAGCAGGCCATTGAAGCGGCCGACACTTTCGTCCGTGAAAACCCGACTCATCCGCGTGTTGACTATGCGTTGTATGTCAAAGGACTGGCTTACTTCGACCAGGACACAGGCGCCCTGGAGAGGCTTTTTCGCCGCAGTACCGACAATCGCCCGCCAGTCGATGCGGAACTGGCATTTTCGACTTTCCGGCGCCTGGTCGAGCGCTATCCTGCGAGCCCCTATGCCGAAGACTCCCGGCAGCGGATGATTTACCTGAAGAACCGGCTCGCCGCGTACGAAAACAGTGTCGCAGGCTTCTACATCAAGCGCGGTGCCTATGTGGCGGCGGCCAATCGTGCCAAGACCGCACTCGAGGAATATCACGGGGCCGACAGTGGGGCCGAATCACTTCGCTTGCTCATTTCGGCTTACGACGCGCTCGGCATGACCGAACTGGCCGCGGACGCACGCAAGGTGCTTGAGCAGAATTTTCCGGACGAACGATCCTAGTTTGCCTTTAAAAGTAGTGGCGGCGCCGCAGCGGCGTGCCCTTTTCACTCGGAAAACCGAAACTCGCACAAAGGGCACACCGCACGCCGCCGCCGGTCGCGTCCTCGGGCAGGTGCTCACCATGGAAATCGTCTATTCCGGGAAGGCGTAACGCGACGTGATCGGATATCGCCAGTCACGCCCGAAAGCCCTGCTGCTGATCCTGATCCCGGGTGGCGACTGGCGTCGCTTGTATTCGTTGGTCTGTACCATCTGAAGAACGCGGATGACGACTTCACGTTCAAATCCGCGTTGCGCAATCTCGTTTACTGACAGGTCCTCCTCGATGAATGCCTCGAGTATCGGATCGAGTACCGCGTAATCCGGCAGTGAGTCGCTGTCTTTCTGGTTAGGCCGGAGCTCAGCGGACGGCGGCCGGTTTAGCACCCGATCGGGAATTACCGGGCCCAGAGAATTCCGATGACGCGCGAGCCGGTACACCAGCGTCTTGCTGCAATCCTTGATCGGCGCGAACCCGCCGGCCATATCGCCATACAACGTTGCATATCCAACCGCCATCTCGCTCTTGTTGCCGGTCGTAAGCAGCATGCTGCCGGTCTTGTTCGAGATGGCCATCAACAGCAGGCCGCGACTTCGCGCCTGTATGTTTTCCTCGGTTACATCCGGGGGACGACCCTCGAACACGGGGCGGAGTTGCTTCACGACGGATTCGTAGATGGGTTCGATCGGGATGACGTCAAACCGTACCCCGAGCATTTTCGCCTGCATTGCGGCATCTTCCTGGCTCATCGTCGAGGTGTAGCGAAACGGCATCATGACGGCGTGTACCCGCTTCGACCCCAGTGCATCACAGGCGATCGCCAATATGAGCGCCGAATCGATGCCACCGGACAGGCCGAGGACGACCCCGGGAAACCTGTGTTTGTTGACGTAGTCGCGGGTGCCGCAGACCAGAGCTTCGTAGACGCTCTGTTCGGTCGACTGGATTGGCGTCACGTCACTCGCCTGCGGAACAATCCCGGACGCATTGACTTGCAGCACGACGCGGTGCAATCCCTCGCTGAACGGCGGCGCCCGAAACTTTATGGATCCATCCGATGCCATAGCAAATGAACCCCCGTCGAATACCAGTTCGTCCTGGCCGCCGACCATGTTCAGATAGACCGCGGGAACGCCGACCTCCTGCACCCTGCTTCTGACAACGTCTTCACGGTATTGCTGACTTCCGAGTTCGTAGGGCGATCCGTTGATAGCGACAATGACTTCGGCACCGGCGGCCCGGCTCGCTGCAACCGGCCCTTTCTTCCACACGTCCTCGCAAATGTTGAGACCGATGCGGATGCCCTTCAGGCGAAATACTGCAGCGTCCTTTCCTGCCTTGAAATAGCGTTGCTCGTCAAAAACCCGGTAGTTCGGCAGCAATTGCTTTCGATAGGTTGCGAGTACTTTGCCGTCGAGGTACACGCCGCAGGAATTAAAGATTTCGTCGCCCTGAAACTCCGGGTAACCGAACAGCACGGCAATGTCGCGCACGGAATCGCGTATCGTGTCCATGGCCTTCGCGACTCGTCGGCGCAGTCCGGAGTGGAAAAGCAGGTCTTCGGGCGGGTAACCGCAGACACTCAACTCCGGGAATACAACCAGGTCCGCTTGCATTTCGTCGCGAGCGCGATTCGAGTATTCGAGAATTCGTGCCGTGTTGCCGGCGACATCGCCGACGACCAGATCAAGCTGTGCAAGGGCAACGATGATATTGTCGGTCAAGGCGAAGGCGTACTCTGGCTATAGGCGTCTATGGTCGGCCCGGTTTCAGGCGCCGAGCAGCTCCAGCATCCTGCTGCCCAGTTCCGCGGGCGATCGAACTATGGCTGCCCCGGCGGCCTCGAGAGCACGGAACTTGTCGGCCGCCGTGCCCTTGCCGCCGGCAATGATGGCACCGGCGTGTCCCATGCGCTTGCCTGGCGGCGCGGTAACCCCGGCAATGTAGGCGACTACCGGCTTGGTCACGTCGGATTGCATGAATTCGGCTGCCGCTTCCTCGTCCGTTCCGCCGATCTCGCCGACCATGACTATGCCCGCAGTGTCCGGGTCGGCCTCGAAAAGTGCCAGGCAATCGATGAAGTTCATGCCTCGCACCGGATCTCCGCCTATGCCGACGCAAGTACTTTGACCCAGGCCGTTTTGCGTAGTCTGGTACACCGCCTCGTAGGTCAGCGTTCCCGACCGCGACACGATGCCGATTTTGCCTCGCTGGTGGATGAATCCGGGCATGATCCCGATCTTGCACTCACCCGGCGTGATGATGCCGGGACAATTCGGGCCTATCAGGCGACAACTGTAGCCGCGCAGCGCCGACTTGACCTTGACCATGTCCAGCACCGGGATGCCTTCCGTTATGCAGACGATCAGTGCAACACCTGAGTCAGCAGCTTCGAGTATGGCGTCCGCGGCGAACGGCGCCGGCACGTAAATCATGCTCACGTCCGCGCTGGAGTCGCGAACCGCATCGCGCATCGTGTTGAATACGGGCACGCCGAGGTGTTCCTCGCCGCCGCGACCGGGTGTAACGCCGGCGACCACCTGCGTTCCGTACTCGATGCACTGCTTGCTGTGAAAGGACCCCTGGTTGCCGGTAATGCCCTGACAAACGACCCTGCTGTTCTTGTTGACGAGTATGCTCATTGAGCGATGAACCCCTGATTGCTATTTTCCGGATGCATCGACCGCTTTTCTGGCAGCGTCCGTGAGATTTTCTGCCGGGATGATGTCCAGACCGCTGGCCGCCAGCAACTCACGGCCCTTGTCGACGTTGGTACCTTCCAGCCGTACGACTACCGGCACATTGACGCCGACTTCCTTGACCGCGGCAATTATTCCCTCGGCAATGAGGTCGCAACGTACGATACCGCCGAAAATGTTCACGAGGATTGCGCGCACTCTTTCGTTGGACAAAATCAGCTTGAAAGCGGCGGCGACTTTCTCGCTGGTGGCGCCTCCGCCGACATCGAGAAAATTGGCAGGCTCTCCGCCATGCAATTTGATCAGGTCCATGGTCGCCATCGCCAGTCCGGCACCATTGACCATGCAGGCAATGTCGCCATCGAGCGAAACATAATTCAGGTCGTGCTGCGCCGCCTTGCGCTCCATCTCGTCCTCCTGGCTCGGGTCACGAAGTTCGACCAGCTTCTGCTGTCGAAACAGCGCGTTTTCCTCGATATTGATCTTCGCATCGAGAGCAACCACGTCGCCGCCCCTGGTCACGATCAGCGGATTCACCTCGACAAGACTCGCGTCACATTCCTGGTACAGGCGGTACAGGCGACTGATCAGGTCGGCAAACTGGCGGCCCTGGTTCTTGTCGAGGCCGAGGCCGAACGCCAACTGCCGGGCCTGGTATGGCTGCAGTCCCGCATCCGGTGAAATCGCCACCGTGAAAATTTTTTCCGGTGTCTCTTCGGCCACTTTCTCGATGTCCATGCCGCCGGCTGCGGATGCAATGAAGGCGATTCGGCTCACCTCCCTGTCGACGAGCATGCTGAGGTACAGCTCCCGTTCGATTTCGGAACCCGACTCGACGTAAACCACGTTGACCGGCAGACCGTCAGGTCCTGATTGGTGAGTTACGAGCCGTTTTCCAAGCATGCCTTCTGCAAGGCTGCGTACCTGGTCAATGGATTTCGCGATTTTCACGCCGCCGGCCTTGCCACGACCGCCGGCATGTACCTGGGCCTTGATTACCCACATCCCGCCGCCCAGCTTGCTGGCAGCAGCGGCCGCTTCCTTCGGCGTCGATGCAGGATGACCCTGCGGGACCGGAATGCCGTAATCGGCGAAAAGTCTCTTTGACTGGTACTCGTGCAGATTCATCGGATTCTGATTCTTTCTCAAGCGTGCATACACTGCACCGGGAATTCCGCGCGGGCGGCATGAAGGACGGCGTATTCTGTAGCAAAGCCGCTTGAGACGCAAAATCAGGAGGTTGTGGCGTAGCTTTACAGTCAAGAGCGGCCGCGCGATTGCAGGGCAAGTTCTGGACTACAATGCGCCACTGACACCGACCCGGAAAAAAACGAATCCGAGATCACGAACGCTTGATGGCTCGCACTGAGAAAAAATTCGAAATACCGGGGCTCGAGACAGCCCTGCCGCGAGGCGTTGACGAAGCCGACCTCACGTGGCGGATTGTCGGGTCGCTGAATATTTTTCGCCTGTTCGTCGCAACCACATTGCTGGTGCTTTTCTTCGCCAGTGGTGACCCGCGGTTCTTCGGCGAGCGTTACCCGGCATTGTTTGCGGCTACTGCGGCCGGATACCTGGTGTTGGCCGCCATTTCTGCGCTCGCCATTCGCCAGCGCTGGGTAAACGCAGGACCCCTGATACTGCTGCACGTAACGGTCGATATCGCGGCCATCGTCGTACTGATGCATGCCAGCGGCGGCATCATCAGCGGCCTCGGCGGTCTCCTTGCAGTGTTCGTCGGTGCGAGCAGCTTGTTGCTTCCAGGCCGCGTACCTGCGTTCTTTGCAGCGCTCGCAGCGCTGGCGATCCTCGGGGAACAGTTTTTCTCGCAACTCGGCGGTGTAAGCGACACCGGCAATTACCCGGCCGCCGGCGTACTTGGCGCTATCATTTTCGCTATCTCGATGACGGCACGCCCGTTGGCCCGCCGAATTCAGGTGAGCGAGGACCTGGCAAGACAACGCGGGGTGGATCTGGCCAATCTTTCGGAACTCAATGAATACATCGTGCAACATCTGCGCGAAAGCATCGTCGTCATCGATGCGAAGAACGATGTCCGGCTGATCAACACCTCGGCCGCACAATTGCTCGCGTGTCCGGGCAAATCCCGCGGCCTGAACTTTGCGAAAGTCGCGCCGGATCTCGCCCAGTTCGTGGAACGCTGGCGTAACGATTCCGAGGAGAAATCGCACACCGAATTCACAATGATCGACAGCGACAACAGCATGAGGATCAAGGCGCATCTCGCGCCGCTCGGCAAGGACAATGACCGCAGCGGTCCGGTCCTGGTGTTCCTCGAAGACGCGAGCCTCATGAACGCACGTGTCCAGCAATCCAAACTCGCATCCCTCGGCAGGCTGAGTGCCAGTATTGCCCATGAAATTCGCAATCCCGTCGGCGCCATGAGCCACGCGGGGCAATTGCTGGCGGAGTCGAGTGCACTCACAGTGGATGACCTGCGCCTGACCGACATCATCCGCACTCACGCAGAACGCGTGAGCCACATCATCGACAATGTCCTGCAACTGTCGCGGCGCGAATCGAGCAAACCGGAACAGTTCAGCCTCGGCCCGTGGCTGCGCGAATTTGCAATCGAGTTTTCGCGCACGCTGGAACTTCGCGAGGGCGAGCTGTCGGTCGCTGCGATACCGGAAGGCGTAAACGTGCGCATGGACCCGAGCCACTTGCGCCAGGTGATGTGGAATCTCTGTGACAATGCTGTCAAGTACGCAAGCGAAGCTGGCGGCATCCTGGTCGAGCTGCAGGCCGGGCACCTGCAGCGGTCCGGCCGGCCGTATCTGGAAGTCCTTGACCAGGGTCACGGAGTGGACGAGGCCACTGCAGATAAGATATTCGAGCCGTTTTTTACAGCACGTAGCGGTGGCACGGGGCTCGGGCTGTACATCTCACGCGAACTTTGTGAACTGAACCGCGCTACTCTTGTTTATCAGCCGCGCGAGGGTGGCGGCAGCATATTCCGTATCATTTTTTCCGACCCCGGCCGGTGGGAAGCAGTCGACAACTCATGAGCAAGCCGCACGCACTCGTCATCGACGACGAACCGGATATCCGCGAACTTCTGTCCATGACTCTCGGGAGGATGGGCATCGCCACGGACGTCGCCGGTGACGTCAAGGGAGCCAAGAGCAGACTGGCGGCCACTCGTTACGATATTTGCCTCACAGACATGCGCCTTCCGGACGGCGACGGCCTCGAGCTGGTCGAATGGATGCAGTTGAATGCCCCGGGCGTGCCGGTTGCCGTGATCACCGCCCACGGCAATATCGAAACTGCGGTCCAGGCATTGAAACTCGGCGCATTCGATTTCGTTTCCAAGCC
>CAYXKM010000009.1:0-19373 GCA_964465665.1 uncultured Woeseiaceae bacterium | reverse complement strand
CCTCGGCAAGAAATTCCTCGTCAAGGGGCATGACCTGGTCGCGAATGAAGGTTTTCACTGCAGCGAGCAGCGGTTCGAGGCGCTCGGTCACTCCCAGGTTCATCGGTGTATTCCTGTTGCAGGCGGCGAATAGCCAACGGGTCTGAAATCGATTCTTCGGTATCTTCCCACAGTATTCAACAGGGTATCGGCCGGTCGGCATATTTCACCGCAGGCGAACTGGCGTATGCTCGTGAGCAGCACCAAGGACCAGGGAGACCGGTGTTGGGCAGGACCGGAGAAAGCGAACTCATTGCGGCCATTTCCACCATCGTGGGAAACGGCGGCGTGCAGTCGGGCGATGACATCACGGCGCGGCAGGTGTCCTGGGTCGGGCACGTCGGCGCTGCGGCGCGCGCGTTGGTGCGGCCGTCTTCGACGCAACAATTGGCGGAGGTCATGCGGCTTTGTCATGAGGGACGGCAGCCGGTCGTGCCGCTCGGCGGAAACACCGGGCTGGTCGACGGGGCGCTCGCGACCGGCAGCGAGATTTTCCTGTCGCTGGAACGCATGAACAGCATCGAATCGATCGACGTTGCAGGCTGCACCATGACGGTGCAGGCCGGCGTATCGTTGCAGGCCGTGCAGGAGCGGGCGGCAGAAGCAGGATTGATGTTTTCACTGGATCTCGGCGGGCGCGGTTCGGCGACTATCGGCGGAAACATTGCGACCAATGCCGGCGGCAACCAGGTGATTCGCTTCGGCATGATGCGCGAGCAGGTGCTCGGACTGGAAGCCGTGCTCGCCGACGGCACGATCCTGTCGTCGATGAATCGCATGCTGAAGAACAACGCGGGCTACGACCTGAAGCAACTGTTCATCGGCACGGAAGGCACACTCGGCATAGTTACCCGGGCAGTCCTGCGGTTGCGGCCGGCTTTCCGCAGCCAGTGCACAGCATTTGTCGCCGCCGACAGTTTTGTGGGTATAGCAACGCTGCTACGCGATCTTGAAAGCAGGCTGGGAGGCACGCTGAATGCTTTCGAAGTCATGTGGGCGGATTTCTACGACACCATACTCGGCGCTTCGGACCGCCACACGACACCGGTAGAATCCGGCCATGCCTTTTATGCATTGATCGAAGCGCGCGGCGGCGATCAGGCCGACGATGCCGGCCGCTTCGAAAAAGTGCTCGGCGATGCGCTGGAGCAGGGGATCATCGCCGATGCCGCCATTGCCGCAAGTCACGCGCAACGCGAAGCTATGTGGGCGATCCGCGACGACATCGACAACCTCATGAAAGCGCTGGCACCCATGATCGTTTTCGATGTGAGCCTGCCGATCACCGAGATGCCGGCGTATGTCGAGCGGGTAAACCGGGGCCTTACGCAGCGATTCGCCGATGCCGCAAAATGCGTGGCCTTTGGCCATGTGGGCGACGGCAATGTGCACTTCTGCATTTCGGTTGGCAGTGACCGGCACGATTCGCGCCTCGATTCGCAGCGGCAAGTAATGGACATCGTCTATCGCGAGCTGCAACCGATCGGCGGCTCGATATCGGCGGAACACGGCATCGGGCTGGAGAAACGCCCGTTCCTGCACTATTCGCGCAACAGCGCAGAACTCGCGCTGATGAAAACGCTGAAGAACGCCCTGGACCCGCTCGGGCTGCTGAACCCGGGAAAAGTCATAGTCTGACGCCGGCTTCGATGTACCGGCCCAAGCCGTCGAGGTCCGTCGCATCGACGGTCCAGCCGAAGGTGTCCGCAGACTTGCCCTGTTGGATGTCGAGCAGCGCTTCCCGCAGTTGTAATGACATCCGGTTGACCTCCGGCAAGTCGAATTTCCTGCCGTCGGCTTCGCCGATGGTGCCGATCGGTGCAACGATGGCGCCGGTCCCGCAGGCGAACAGCTCGGTGCATCGGCCTGCGGCAATGTCGCCCAGCAGCTCATCGACCGGCATGACACGCTCCGTTGTTTCGATACCAAGATGTTGTGCCAGCGTGAGCAGGGAAATTCGCG
The DNA here is from genome assembly GCA_964465665.1 of uncultured Woeseiaceae bacterium. GTDB lineage: Bacteria > Pseudomonadota > Gammaproteobacteria > Steroidobacterales > Woeseiaceae > JAKEGN01. The sequence goes on along the minus strand of CAYXKM010000009.1, from coordinate 17,372 downwards.
TCACGCCTTCGAGCAATGACCCGCTCAATGCAGGGGTGTGCAAGCCGCCGTCGATAACCGCCATGAAGTTCATGGCCGACAGTTCTTCAATATTGTTGCGTGTGGCCGGATCCAGCCAAAGCGATTGATCGTAACCGTGTGCCACGCAATTTTCGTTGGCGAGCAGCGAGGCACCATAGTTTCCGCCCACCTTTTCCGCACCGGTACCGCCGGCCGCGGCGCGGCAACTGACCCGCTCCACCATCACGCGGATCGGATCCGAGTAATAAGCATCGGACGGGCTTGCGAGCACCAGGAATACAAAATTGTCACTGCCCTTCACCGCAAAATGCGGATCGAGGCCAAACAGTGTCGGGCGAAGGTAAAGCGACTGGCCGCGGCCTCCGGGGATGAACCGGGTGAGGCTCACGGCGACCGTCGAAAGGGCTTCGGCAAAAAGGCCGCCTGGCACGACCGGCATGCGCAATCTCGTAGCCGAGCGGGCAAATCGTCTCCAGTTGAGATTCGGCCGGAACAACGTCGGCCGTTCGTTTGCGGATCGATAGGCTTTCATGCCTTCGAATGCCTGTTGCGCGAACTGCAGCGCCGTCGATGCGGGATTTACAGGGACCGGGCCGAACGGCACGAGCGCGCCACCCTGCCAGCGGCCGCCGCGAAAATCCGCGCGAAACATCACGGGTGCCAGTTCTGCGCCAAAAGGAATGCGTGCCGGCAAGCGGTAGTCGGCCAGTATCTTCGCGATCGCGGGGTCGTGTTTCTGTTGCGTCAAAGCCTGTTCCATCCGGTCACAGCATTGTCACAATATTGGGCTCAGCAGTCTTGCACTTTTCGCGCCGAGGCGGAAAAGGAAACTGCGACCGTCCAGTTCATCGTGTGCCACCAGGACCGATTCCTCGAAATCACGTTCGAACATGGCGGCGGTCTTATCCGCAAGTTCCCGATTTACGGCGAGCAAGGTTATCTCGAAATTCAGGCGAAACGAACGCGTATCGATATTGGCAGTGCCGACGCCGGTCGCCATGTCGTCTACCAGGAAGACCTTCTGGTGCATGAAGCCATTCGTGTACCGGTAGAAACGTATGCCCTTCATGCCGGTCCTGCCGATATACGAAAAAGAGGCCAGGTAGACCATCCAGTGGTCGGGATTGGCAGGCAGGAGCACGCGTACGTCGACACCCCGCAGGGCAGCGAGCTGCAATGCTGCAATAATTTCATCGTTTGGTACGAAATAGGGGCTCGCAATCCAGAACCGTGACAGCGACGCGTTGATCGCCGCGATGAACATCAAGTTGCAGGTTTCCAGTTTGTCGGCGGGGCTGCTCGGCAGTACGAGCGCGTCGGCATCACCATCCGCCTGCGAAGTCCAGTCCAGTTCATGCAGGATCTCGCCGGTGGCCCAGTGCCAGTCTTCGAAAAAAATGAGCTGCAGCGCATCGGCCGCGGGTCCTTGAACGGATGCATGCGTATCGCGCCAGTGCCCGACACGTTCATCCTTGCCTAGATACTCGATGCCGACGTTCAGTCCCCCGAGAAACGCAATTTGGCCATCGGCAACGACGATCTTGCGGTGATTACGGAAGTTGATCTGAAAGCGATTGGCCAGTCCCTTGGTCGTATGGAACGGCCGCATGTTGATCCCGCCTTCACGGCATTCGCGTATGTATCGGGCGGAAAGATTGTGACTGCCTATTTCGTCGAACAACAGGTAGACAGCAACTCCTTCACGCACTTTTTCAATAAGCTTCTGTTTCAGTTTTTCGCCAAGCTCATCGTGCCGGATGATGAAAAACTGGATCAACAGGTATTTCTTCGCGGAGTCGATCGCCTCAAAAATCGCAGCGAAAGCTGCTTCACCGTCGATCAGCAGATTGATCCTGTTTCCTCGCGTAAACGGCAGTCGTGCCATCTGCTCGAGCGAGTGCAGCGTGCCGCGCGGCCCCGCAAGGTCGCTGCGGAATGCGTCGCAGAACGTATTAACCCGCCGAATGACATCAGCGTGTTCGGCATCCACCATCCTGCGGGCGCTGACATAGCCGTGGAATCGGTTGCGTCCCAGGACAAGGTACAGAGGAAGGGCGATAAGCGGTGTCGCCACCAGCGCAATGGCCCAGGCTGTTGCACCCTGTGACGATCTGGCGTTGAAGACCGCGTGCACGGCCGCATAAATGCTGGCCAGCTGCAGTAGCAGATAGATCGCCGCCGCAATGCCGAGCGTCGCCGGCTCTGTCAGCATGTCGATTATCGGCTCTTCGTCCACGGGGTGCTTCGGTCAACGGCGGTTGCCTGTCAGGGTATGGCGTCTGCCGGTGCCGGGCAAGACCGAATTGTGCCAATGGAGCTATCCGCGTGTATCGTACATAATCAACGAACGACTGATTCATGGAGAGCAGCATGGCCGATTTCGACAAGCTCCTGCAGGAGCTGAAGCAAAAACGCGACGAACTCCGAGTACGCATCCATCTTGCATCGCGCGAGATTCAGGAAGAATGGAAAGAGCTGGACGGAAAAATGGAGGATTTCTCGAGGCGCGCCAGACTCAAGGAGACCGGCGCTGGTGTCAGCAAAGCGCTGGGTGCGCTCGGCGATGAACTGAAATCAGGTTACAAGCGGATACAACGCGCGCTGAAGGAAGACTGAACCGCTCTTAATGCAGCGGCCGCCCGCAGCCGGTCAGCTTGCGCTCACCAAGGTAAATCACCACTGTCGATTCGAACTGATCACCGCTCATCGTATCAGTGCAGGCGAGAGCAGATATCTCGACTTTCAGCGGTTGACCATCGACACTCGCTTCCCATGTCGTGCGCATTGCCTGCTGGTCGTTGACGGGCTCCGAAGCCTCGACACGGATTCGTGATGCGCCGTAGTCGTAGCTCAGATCGATGATGGTTCGCTCGCGTATCTCGATAACCCAGCCAGGCTCGTTACCCGTGGCGCGAAAATCGGCGCCACCCAGTTTGGCGTGTTCCCAGATCGAGGCTTTCGGATCGCGACGGCAACCGCTGAACCGATCGCCAGCCACTTCGAGCATCGCCTCCTCGCCTTGCAACCACACAACAACGCCCTCGCTTTCGTAGCGCGAACCGCTGGCGGCCGGCGTTTGTTTCATGGCGAGGTACGGGTGTTCGAAGCTCGGCGGCAGCCAGAGCGCGAGTCCCTCGGCAGTGGTTCGTGTGGTAAACGCGAAGGCATCGCCGCTCGCCTCGCACTCGAAAACGGCGGTGACTGGCGGCGAAGTCGCTACCGGATCTGTCGCAGCCGTTGTGTCGGATTCGCCCTCACAAGCGGCGATCAGGACCAGTGAGGCTGCTGCGAAAGCAAAGAGGTCGGATCTCACGGGCAATCGAAGGCAAGCGCTTTCGAATCACTTTATCTTCCACGCACCGGCCGCATCCTGGTAATAGTGCCCGGCGGCCGTTTTCTGCACCGCCAGTTCGTAGAAGCGATACGCAACCTGTTCGACCGTTGCCCCGGTTTTCCTGGCCGTGGCTTCGAACTCGGCCTTGCGTTTTGCGTTGACCTCGGCAATGAGGGCATTGACGTCCGCGTTCGCCGGCGTATCCACTGCCGCGAGGTATCCACTGTTGGCTTCGCCGACCAGTCCCTGAGCTTTTGCCGTGCCGATGTCGATAGCCCACGCGGTCTGGAGAAACAGGCTCATAACAATTGCTGTGAACAGTTTTTTCATGCCGGTAATCCTCAGAAAATATCGCTGTCTTCGTCGAACAGTCCTTCAAGTTCCTTATCGACCTGAATTCTTATCTCATGCTGAATCTTGACGTTGAGATTGATTTCGATTGGCTCTTTTGGCGCCTGAACCTGCACAGTGGGCGTACAGCCGGCAAGAGAGGCAAACAGGACTAACAGAACGGGTAAAGTTTTCATGGTCATGCAAACCTCAATAAATGCCTCCGCGGCAGCTTAACCGATGCATCGGGTCGCCGAAAGCGTCGCGTCTCACTCGTTGCCCTTTCTTTCCAGCAAGTCCTCGATCGCGCGTGTCGCCTGCAAGCTCCTCAGTAATTGTGGAATGTTGTTCTCCACACCGAGATTCAGTATCACCGGCTGGTTGGCGTCCATGTCCGGGTTGATGCCGCTCATGCGCATTTGCAGCTTCAGGTCGCCGTCCTCGGTGTAATCGACATCCGAGGTCAGTGAGTCGAACTGAAAGTTGCCCAGTGCCCGAGTAACCACGTTGATCCCTTCGTTGCTCATGGCTTCCGCCGCGGCGCCCGCGCGATAGTGAATGACGCCGCCGGGCGCATCGCTTTCCAGCCGGCCCCCGGCTACGGTGATGGTCTTGCCACTTACCGTCACAGGAATCATGCCTGAGATACTGCCACTCATTTCAACGTCCTCGAATTCTGCGAGATCGACCATGAACTGCAGCTGAATCGACTGAGGCCGCAACATAATGTCGTTACTTTCCTCCTTGAGGCTGTAGCGAAAGGGGTCCGCCTCGATCTTGCCGCCGAGTACCGTCATGCTGAGGTCCGTGACCGCTATTGCCTGGCCCGCGGCATCCGCTTCGAACTGCGCGGTCAGCTGCTCCAGCGGGAGACCCACGTCGAGGAGGGCAAGCGACAGGGACGATGGCGATACGGCGACACCCTCGTCCGAACTAATGGTTGCCGACAGATCTGTATCGAGGCCCTTGAAAACGATCTTGTTGTAATGGCCGGCCAGGGATCGGACGCTCTGCGTTAATGTACCGTCGTATTTCCAGCCCTCTTTTCCTGCAGTAACATCGAGCGCCATATCCGCCGCCCAGGCTCCGGACACCAGGTCCCACGGGTACGGCCACTCCTGCAGCAGGCCTGAAAGCGGTTGCCGCTCGAAGTGAAGGCTGGCTTCGCGCACGGACAGCGAGCCACGGGCGGCGGCCGTGTCGTATCGGCCTTCGATGCGGGCCGAAAGCGCGCCCGCAGCATCTGACAGGGCGAATGATGTTTCCGCGACATTGTCGTCGAAAGTCAGCGTGCCAACGGCGCCGGGCGTCACCAGCTCAATGCCGTCCCATCGTATGGCGGCGGAGCGCGGTGCGATCTCGAAACCGGACTCGACGATTCTCGCGTTGTCGCCGATGCGCAGTGATGAAAAAGTCACTGGCAGTGTGGCAAGCAAGGTATCGCGGTCACTGGCGGATTCAAGGAGCACATCAACTTTCGCGGCCTCCGCGTTCCAGCCGCTGCCATCGAGCCGGACGACTGCCTCGGACGCCAGCGTGGCGCTGATGGATGCAGCCTTGAACGCGTCCGATTCCACGTCGCCGAGTTTCAGGTTGAAATCCGGCGACAATGCAATTTTTGTTTCCTCTGCTGCAAGTGCCTCGAGCTTTCCGCTGAAGTGCAGGTTGCCGACTTGCATAGTGCCGAATGCCGTTGTGTAATCGTCGCTTGAAACGTGCATTTCGCACAACATGCCGCTGCGGCAGCTGAGGTTGGTCACGCTCAGCGGAACATCCGTGAAAGCACCGGCGTTGACGCTAAGATTGCTCTGCGGAACTTCGGCAGTCCATTCGAGAGCAGGGTAAGCCAGGTGAAAGGCAACCCCATCCGGCATCGTGCCGCGCACCTCGATCGTTGTGTCGGCAGAGACCATGTACGTTGCGCTCAATGTGTCGTCGATGGCCAGGTCGCCCTTAAAACTGGCGGGCACATTCGCATCGTCAGAGAGCTCGGCAATGACGGTTCCAGTCACGCGCGCATCCAGTGCAGCAACATCCTGCGGCAGGTTGCCCAGTGTGTGCAGTAATGGCAGCCATGGTGCCAGGTCTGCAGTCAGCGGCCCATCCATCGAGTACCCGGCCGGCGTGCGACGGATGGACAGCGCGAGCGACAGTGCCGTGTCCACTGTTGCCGTCGAGGCGTTCAACACGGCGTTATGCAGGTTGGCGTCTTCGCGCAGGAATTCGCCGCTCACCGCAATCGCATCGACGTTGAAAGAAAGGCGATGGTTGTCTCCGGAGGAACGCCAGGCCAGATCCCGCAATGGCGGGAGATCCTCCATGAAGAATTCCGACAAAGTCACTTCGGTTTCCGGCAGGGAATCCGGCATTGCCAGAAAAGTTTGCAGTATTGGCGAGAGCGGCGAGGGTGCGGCTTTCTCCGGTGGAGTGAGAATGAGTTCCCCGACGGAGATGATGTTTCCCTCCGGACTCGGGAAATTCAGCGGAAACGATACGTCGAGCAGCTCGTAGCGGGTGCCGTCATCGTGCAGCAACACGAGGCGCGACAGGCGGATGCGGTCCGTCGCTAGCGTGTCGATTGACAGGTCCGTTGCCGTCAGACCCTGTCCGCGCAGCGCTGAATTCGCAATCTCCCGCGCGATAGATTCGCGCTTGTAGTTTATGACCGCGGCAACTATCGCCAGCGCGAGCAGCACTACCGCCAGGTACTTCAGGAGCCTCAAGGAATCTCACCACCGGTAGTCCCAATCCTGGCGCAAAGCGTAGCAAGGATAAAAAGGTGCCGGATTTATTTTTGCGGTGCAAAAATAAATCCGGCACCTTTTTCGACTTCCAGGTCGAAAAAAAGGGCCCTGTCAGGGCCCTTTTCAGTCTTGCAAGTTGCGCTCCCTGATCAGAAGCGTACGGTTCCGGTCAGTGTTACGGTCAGGGGGTTGCCGTAAAAACCGATGACGGATGAATCGACGGCCGCGAAGTTGTAGTTCGCTACGACGTATTCTTCGTCGGTCAGGTTTCTGCCGTGCAGCGCAAGCTGGTAGCGATTGTCGTCGGCGCTCCACACGATGCTCGCATCAACCAGCGTATAAGACGGCTGGTCGACCAGCGGTTGCGGTATCTCGAACTGGTAGGTGAAGTCCTTGTAGGATGCCGAGCCGATCAGCGCCAGGCTGCCCTGGTTGCTGAACAGGCTCAGTGGCCATTCGTAGCGCAGTGTCAGGTTACCGGTCCACTCCGGAGTATTCTGGAACACCCTGTCATCCGACACATCGACAAAGATCGGCAGCATCGTTACCGGATCGGTCGCGGCGACCAGCCACTCGGTATAGTCGGCGTCAATATAACCGACGGAGATTTTCGTGGAGAAAGCGTCGGTTATCTGGTGCACATCTTCGAACTCGAAACCCCATATTTCAGCTTTGCCGGCGTTGGTCGTGGACCCGGCAAATCCGTTCGGGTTGCCGTTGGCGTCGAAGAGTATGATCGAGCCCGGTACCTGCACGTTGGTGTAATCCGAGGTGAAGACCGCGATATTCGTTATCAGGTCGCCGTCCAGCCAGACGGATTTCGCTCCGATTTCCCAGGTCTCAACCTCCTCCGGCTCGAATCCGGCCTGAACGGCAGGAAACTGGTAGGCGCCGCGAGGATCGAAACCGCCGCCCTTGAAGCCTTCGGCATACGACAAATAGAGATGGTGTGCATCTACAGGTGTCCAGCCTATGCTCGCGCGCGGCGTGAACTTGCTGTCGGTGCGGTTGCCGTTGAAGGTCGGCACGAATCCGGGCACCGGCACAGTAATGGAAACAGCGCTGGTATTGCCAAAATACGGTGAGCCCAGTCCGAGGAAAGTCTCGCGGGTCACCGTCGCCGTGCGCTCGTCCTCCGTGTAACGGCCGCCGACCGAGATGTCGAACCGGTCGCTGATGTCATAGCTGAGATCGGCAAATCCCGCCAAGGCCTTGGTGTTGTAGTCGCCGAGCGTAAATGCCGTCACACCACTGCCGCCGATGACCACGTCGAACGCGTCGAATGCGTTGGCATCGAGATAATAGACGCCGAATACGCCGTTCAGCCTGTCTCCCGAAAAGTTTGCCTGGAATTCCTGGCTGAACTGATCGTTGGTGTAGTTGACCGGGGCATCGAAAGTATTGGCTGCGGTCTCGTCGAAATCGATCAGCGAATCCGACTCGTCTTCGCGGTAGGCGGTGATGGACTTCAGCGTCCACTGGTCATTGGTCGCCCATTCTGCATACAGGCCGATACCGCCTTGCGTGACTTCCTGGGTCAGGCCGCCGTTCGATGACGGGATCGTCGTGATTCCGGCCCGGGTGTCGAAGACATCGTCCAGCACCGGGTTACCGGTGACGGTGCTCGGCAGGAAGCGATGCCCGCTGCGCGAATTCGAATCGTCCATGCTGTAATCGCCGTAGACGCGGAAGAACAGATCCGTCGTTGCCTGCCATTCGGCGCTGCCGCGGAAAGCGAGAATCTGCTTGTCCGCGTTGTCCTCGCCGGTGAACAGGTTATCGCCGTAGCCATCGCGATTAAAGGTGGCTACCGTGCCACCGATGCGGAAGCTGTCGCTGAGCGGCGTCGATCCGTTAACCAGCAGATCCGCCTGACCGTAGCTACCGACAGACGCTTTGACCTGCAGTTGCGCGTCCTCGGCGAGCCTTCGGGTTACATAACGTACTGCGCCGCCGATCGTGTTGCGGCCGTAGAGAGTACCCTGCGGGCCGCGCAAAATTTCGATCCGCTCGACATCGTAAATGTCGAACACGGTGGCTTGCGGTCGTGCGAGGTACACGTCGTCGAGATAGATACCGACTCCGCCCTCGAAGCCTGCGACCGGATCCTGCTGGCCCACGCCGCGAATATAGGCGGTCAGCGTGGTATTGGTGGCGCGAGAGACTTCGAGCGTAGTATTCGGCGTCGACTGGGTCAGCGCAACAATATCGATGGCGCCGATTTCCTCGAGAAACTCGCCACTGTAGGCGGTTACCGCGATTGGCACTTCCTGCAGGGATTCTTCTCGGCGTCTTGAAGTGACGATGATTTCCTCTATGGCCCTGGACGAGGCGTCCTGCGCCAGGGCTGGAGCGGGCAAAAGGGCCAGCGCAGCGGCGAAGAGTGCTCCGGCCAGAAGAAGCCGGCTGGACAGTGCAACGGGATAGGCAAGCATCAGGTATTCCCCCAGGGACCGTCACGGGACGGCTATGTTCAACGTGCGTTGAATAAAGATTAGTCCAACGTTCGTTGAATTACAATACTCGGAGGAATTTGCGTTCGGCAGGGACCTCGAAAGCTGGCGGAATGAGGCTCCCGCGATCGCGTACGACGGGGTTCAGCGCCGGCCCCGCTCGCACAGGGCGCGGAATCCGCCGGCAATGAAGGCTGGCATGCGCTCGTTTATGCTCTTCATGTCGGACGAGCGGCAGCGCCCGCCGGACAGGTTGTCGATACGACCCGTTTCCGCGATGGTCAGGGTGAGGGCACCTGAGAAAAAGTGGTAACTCCAGTAGAGGTCTTCCTCGCGGCAACCCGGGAGCGCCAACCGCAGCGCATCGATAAAGCGCAAAACCAGCGGATCGAAATAACGGGTCATCAGTTTGCCGCCCTGGTCTGTCGAGCTGTTGATTTGCGCAATCAGGGCGAAATAATAGTGCCATTCGTCGTGTTTTTCGGCCAGGAGCTCAAGCAGCGGGCGGGTGAAGGCTTCGATGATTTCCTCGACAGTGGGAGCCTCGTCAGGATGCCTTTTCTCAACCGCTTCGAGCGCCGCCAGGCGAATAGAGTTGAGATGGTCGACCCGTCTCAACATCACGGCATCAAAAAGATCGCGTTTGGACTTGAAGTGATAGTAAGCGAGCGAGACGTCTGCTTCGGCCTTCTTCATTATCTGCCGCACCGAAACCGCGGAGAAGCCGCCGCTGGCGAACAGTTCCTCGGCGGCATCGAGAATTCTTTCCCTGGTCGGGTGCTTCTTGTTGTTCATTACTTCCCCGGCAAGCTGTGGTGCTGTTCGCCGCGACCGGCGGCGACCCCGCAAATCATACAGTTGTAATTCAACGACTGCTCAACTAAAATTCAACGTTCGTTGAAATCATGCATCGCTGCGGCGTTGCAGCCGCTACCCCGAGAGACGATGCCATGGTCTGGTTTGCACCAACAGCGCAGCTGATCCCCGACCTGATCGCACTGAACAGCCGCTGGCTTTGCGACAAACCGGCGGTGATTGTAGACGATGCGCTGCATTCCTGGACGGACCTCGGGCGGGACAGTGCAAAAGTCGCCAACGCGCTTCTGGAGCGCGGCCTTGTGCACGGCGACCGCGTGATCGTGCTGATGCACAACAGCTATGCCATGGTCGAGGCTATGCTCGGTATCATGCGCGCAGGCCTTGTCGTCGTGCCGTTGAACGTCGCGGTGGCCGACCCCGCTATTGCCGGCATGATTGTCAACAGCGGCGCGCGAGCGCTCATCGCCTCCGATGAGCACATGAAGCGAATCGACACCCTGCGTTCCAGTTTGTCGGAGGACATCGGCAAGCGACTCATCGGCCTGCGGCCGAATCACGGCGGTTGGCTCGACTACGAGCAGATTCGCGATGCGGCATCGGCGCAGCTCGCGTCGATTCGCATTGCCCCGACGGATGCGTGCAACATCATTTACAGCTCTGGCACGACCGGCGTACCCAAAGGCATTGTGCACAGCCATGCCTGCCGCGCTGCCTGGGCCGGCGATATGGCCGTGGCGCTGCGCTATAACTCGGGCGCGAAGACCCTGTGCAATCTTGGCCTGTATTCGAACATCAGCTGGGTGGCAATGCTCGCCACAGTATTGGCCGGTGGTACGCTGGTCATCCAGCGCAAGTTCGACGCGACAGACTGCCTTCGAGCGATCCAGGACCAGGGCATCACGCACGCCGCGATGGTGCCGGTGCAATACCAGCGCCTGCTCGAGTGCGAAGCTTTCGACGAGTTCGATCTGTCGACGTTGGTCGCGACGATGTGCTGCGGCTCCCCGCTCAGCGTCGTGCTGAAGCAAGCCATTATGGAGCGCCTTCCCGGCGATTTCATCGAGCTCTATGGCCTGACCGAGGGACTGGTCACGATACTGCCGCCCGAGGACATGGGCGAAAAAGTCGACTCCGTCGGACGTCCCTGCCCGGGGCAACACATCGCAATCCTCGACGATCAGGACAGGGAACTGCCGGCCGGCGAGGCCGGGGAGATCGTGGGATTCGGCCCGCTAATGATGAGCGGATATCATAACAACGAAGAGGAAAACCGGGCGGCGACCTGGTTGCACCCATCCGGCGAACGCTGGCTGCGCACGGGCGACATCGGGCGTGTCGATGAGAACGGATTCCTGTATCTCGTCGACCGGAAGAAGGATCTGATCATCAGCGGCGGACAGAACATCTATCCTGCCGACATCGAGGCCGTCCTGATCCGCCACGGCGATGTAAGCGAAGTCGCCGTAATCGGCGTGGCCAGCAGGCAGTGGGGCGAGACGCCACTGGCGCTGGTCGTCGCAAGGCACATCGCACACCCCGATGCCGGGGAACTGGTCGCATGGGCCAACGCGCAACTGGGCAAGCAGCAGCGCATAGCGGCGGTGCGATTCATGGACGAGTTGCCGCGTAACCCGAACGGCAAAGTCCTGAAGCGCGAGCTGCGCAAGCGATTTGCATCGCTCACATTCTGAGAAGGCATGTCAGTATGAAACAGACGGATACCGCACGCCATTACCGGAGCAGCGACGGACTGCAACTCTTCTATCATGATTTCTCGCCCGACCACCCCGGCACGCCGGTCATCTGCCTGCCGGGGCTGACACGCAACAGCCGGGATTTTGATGTACTGGCAGCACACCTTGCCGCGGCGCGACGTGTGTTGACTCCCGATCTTCGCGGACGCGGCCTCTCTGATTACGATCCGGAATGGCGCAATTACCATCCCGGCACCTACGTCAAAGACGTCTCGACCCTCCTCGACCTGCTCGGCATCGACAAAGTCATAGTGATCGGCACGTCGCTCGGTGGCCTGATCGCCATGGCAATGGCGTATCAGAACGCGGGCAGGCTCGCCGGCGTGGTCATGAACGACATAGGACCCGAAGTCGGCGCGGACGGCCTCGCGCGCATCCAGGCCTACACCGGGAAACTGCCGCCGGTGGCGAACTGGGCGGAAGCGAATGCACAAACTCGGCAGATCTACGGGCCATGGTTGCCGGGCTTAAGCGACACAGAGTGGGAGAAAATGGCCTGGCGCGCCTATCGCGCCGGCGAGGATGGCGTGCCCGTGCAGGATATCGACCGGAACATCGGCAGGGCAGTGCGCGAAGTCGGGCCGCAGACCGGCGATCCCTGGGTGCTGTTCGATGCGCTGCGGGATACGCCAACGTTGCTGCTGCACGGTGTGCTTTCCGACATCCTGACTCCGGACATCATTCAAAAAATGCGCACGCGCAAACAGGATCTGCAGGTCGTCGACGTTGCCGACCGCGGACACGCCCCGTTGCTCAACGAAAAAGAATGCATCGAGGCGATTCACGCCTTCACAAAGGAACTCTGAATGATGAAGCCAAGTTTTGTGCTGCTGGCAGCAGGGTTATATCTCGCCGGTTGCAGCCCGACGGCGGAACCCACGGCTGAAACGAACATCCCGGCGTTCAATGCGGACCGCTCACGCATCAGCGTGTCCGGCATATCGTCCGGTGCTTACATGGCCGGTCAGTTGCACGTCGCACATTCCGCAACGATCCATGGCGCCGCGTTGCTGGCCGGCGGCCCCTACTATTGCGCCGAGGGCTCGTTGCAGAAAGGTCTGGGCCCGTGCATCAAGGGTGGTGATACAGGACTCGATGCACTCGCAACCTATGCGGAAGCAATGGCGAAGTCCGGGCAGATCGATGCGCTGGATAATCTTGCGGACGATACCGTGTGGCTGTTTCACGGTAGCAAGGATGTAACGGTCAGCGGCGAGGTCGTGAGAGCAGCAAAAGAAATGTACGAACGCATCGCTCCCGGAATCCGGACGGCACTCATCGACGACATCGAGGTCACTCATGGCATGCCAACCGTCGACAAGGGTGTCGGTTGTAGCGAAATAAAAGCACCTTTTCTCAACGCCTGTGCTTACGATGCGGCCGGTACGTTGCTCGCCATGCTGCATCCACCGCTTGCGGAGAGGACTGCGGCAACGGGCGAACTGCGACAGATCGATCAGCTGGGCTACGACGACGCCGGCATGTTGGAGAAAGCTTATCTGTACGTGCCGGCTTCCTGTGCGGCAGGCGAAAGCTGCGGAGTGCACATTGCTTTTCATGGCTGCCAGCAGTCGGCGGAATTCGTTGGAGATGCTTTCGTGCGCGATGCAGGCTACAACGAATGGGCCGAGTCCAACCGCTTGCTGGTGTTATACCCGCAGGTGGCCAGCAGCAAACTAGCGCCGATGAATCCGCTGGGTTGCTGGGACTGGTGGGGTTACACCGACGAAAATTACGCGACGCGTTCCGGAGTGCAGATCACGTCCGTCATGGCCATGATTGAAGCACTGTCGGCACCCAATAACTGAAATGGCCTGGGCGCTGTTCATTGCTTACCTGGCAGGCACGGCTTACCTCGGCTGGCTGGGATACCGGCGTACCACCGGATTCAGCAGTTTCGCGATCGGAAACAAGGACATACACCCGGTCATCGTCGGCATAACGCTGGCAGCGAGTACGGCGTCCGCATCGACGTTCATCATCAACCCGGGCTTCGTATACGTCGATGGCCTCTCCGCCTGGTTTCACATGGTCGTCGGCGCCGGAATTGGCTTCATGAGCATGCTGTGGGTATTGTCGTTCCAGTTTCGGCGGATTGGTGAACAGAACAAGGCGCTGACCATTCCGGACTGGATCGGCAAGCGCTACCGGTCACGCGGATTCGCGTTGTACTTTTCGATCCTGAACCTGCTGTCGTTCGCCTTCGTCGTACTGCTGGTCGGCGGGATTTCGATCGTCATGCAGTCGTTGCTCGGCATTTCGAATACGATGGCGCTGATCATCACGCTGGTCTTTGTCACCGGCTACGTCTTTATCGGCGGCACGTACGCGCACGTGCTCACCAATGTGCTGCAGGGAACGCTGATGATCGGTGTCACAATCCTGATTCTTGCAGCGTGCTTGAAGCTTGCGTTTTCGGGATCGGTGCCGCTGGCTGAACAACTGCAGTTGTCCGATCCGCATCTCCTGCAGTGGATCAAATCCGACGGCCTGCTGTTCAACGACTGGTATTCGGTATTCGTTGCAGGATTCGTCATCGGTGCGGTCATTGTGTGTCAGCCGCATATCCTGACGAAGGCGCTGTATGTCAAAACTGATCTCGAAGTCCGTCAGTATCTGATCGTGTTCGGCGTCGTCTTCCTGTTGTTCCAGTTGCTCGGCACTGTCGGCTTCTTCGCGCATATCGCAGTGCCGGAAGCATCCCTGATCGATCTCGAATCGGGGCAGTTTCGCCAGGACCTGGTCATGACCGTGTTCCTGAAAAGCATATTCCCGGAGTGGGTTTTCACCATCGTCAGCATCGTGTTGCTGGCCGCTGCCATGTCGACCCTCGATGGCCTGCTGGTATCCATGGCGACCATAACCGCAAATGATCTTGTGTTGAATGTATTCGCTGCCAATCAGACGATGGATCAGGAGAAGCGAATGGCGCTGGCTTTGAAAGTCAGCCACGCAGTACTCATATTCATTGCGGTCGCTGCATTTCTCATAAACCTGCAGCCGCCGCGGTTGCTCGGAATTTTCGGCCAGGTGGGTGTGTACGGGCTGACAGCCGCGGCAGCGCCGCCCTTGCTCCTCGGTGTGTTGTTTCGCAATGTGCCGCTCGGACTTGTATGGACCGGATCGGTTGCAGCGCTATGTATCCACTTCGTTCTGTTCTTTTACGGATCCGATCTCATGCCGCAATCGTTTTTGACATTTTCCAATCCAGGCGTGACTGCAAGTGTAGCGTCGCTCATCGTAATGCCGATATTGCTGGCGATCGCATACACTGCAAGGCATCGGGTCTGACGACAATCAACAACTTGCAATTGGCAAATTGAATGACGAATCAATTGCAGGTCATTCGAGTTTCACATTCTGGCGTGTCCGCTTGACGTAATTCCGTAGCGCTGTGATATCGTGCCAACCCGAAATCTTCGGGCATGATCTGCGGAACAGTCGTTATGAAAAGCATGAATGCCGGGCAAAAAACGTCGATTGCGGAGCTCATTGCGAACCAGAAACCCGGCTGGTCGCTCGATCGGCGCTTCTATACCGATCCCGATATCTACCAGCTCGAATTCGATCGAATCATTACGAAGAACTGGATACTTGCCGGACATCAGTCGCAATTGCCGAATCCTGGCGATTTCCGTGTCGTCAAGGTAGGAAACGAATCGGCCATCATGGTCAGGAGCAAGGATGGTGAACTGAAAGCCTTCGCGAATGTCTGCCGCCATCGCGGCTCACTGGTGTGTCTGGAACAAAGCGGCAATGTGCGAAAGTTCGAATGTCCGTATCACGGATGGGTGTACGACACCGACGGCAATTTGGTGGCGGCCCGCAACATGCCCGACGACTTCCGCAAGGACGAGCATTCATTGCATCCGGTGTCCCTGGAAAACGTCCATGGGCTTCTGTTCATCGCATTTTGCGACAATCCTCCATCTCTGGAAGGTGCCACGCGCGATCTCGCAGAGCCAATGGCGATATTCGATTTCCCGAATCTGAAGGTCGCCGCGCAGAAAACCTACCCGATCGCGGCCAACTGGAAACTCTCGATCGAGAATTACCAGGAGTGCTATCACTGCGCAACTGCGCATCCGGATTACGCGAAAATGCATACGCTGATCCTGGATCAGGCGAAACGCGAGCGGGTGCAGAACAAGATGCTTGCCAAAATGGAAGCCTGCGGCATCAAAAATATTCTCATCGACTACGTGGATACCAAAGCGCGGCCGGGCGAGCAGGGCTACGGTTACGGTCGAACCGCGATGTTCGATGGCTACGTTACGGGCAGCAGGGACGGGAAACCGGTTGCACCGCTGCTGGGCAAGATCAAAGGTTACGACGGCGGCGCATCGGACTTTTCCGTAGGGCCGTTTTCATTCCTGCTGGCATACAGCGATCATGTCGTCGCATACGTATTCACGCCGGTCGACATGAGCCATTGTCAGTGCGAGATCTACTGGCTGGTTCGTGGCGATGCGGTCGAAGGCAAGGACTACGATCGGAATGAGCTGATGTGGTTGTGGGACGTGACCACCTACGCCGATGAGAAAATCATCGTCAATAACTGGAAGGGCGTCGGCTCGCGATACTATCGGCCCGGCCAGTTCTCCGGCATGGAGCGCGCCGAAAGCCTTTACATCGACTGGATCCTGCTGCAGCTTCGCCAAACCGATCTCTCCCTGTAGAGCGCGCACGACCGCTTCTGATAGATTATTTGCAGGCCGTAGACACACCCGTATACCGTTCTCACTTAAGGGGAAATGCGCTCGAACGGCATACGGGTGTGTCTACGGCTGCGAAGATCCGAGGGCTGCGTTCCACGAATGCGCGTCAAATCACCGTAGCCGGCAGTGCAGCGGCGGGCCGTTCGAGCGCATTTCCTCTAAGTGAGAACGGCCCGCCGCTGTGGGGCCGGCGTGTGATTGATCTTTGGATGTCACCGGGAATCAACCGGACTGGCGTTGCGCGCGGCGCGATATCCACCAGGCAATCAGCACGCCGCTCGATACAAACAGGATGATCAGTGTTGCCAATGCATTGATATCGGGGGTCACGCCAAGTTTCACCTTGGAGAAGATGAGCATCGGCAGCGTGCTGGCACCGGGTCCCGATACAAAGCTGGAGATGACGAGATCGTCGAGCGACAGCGTGAACGCGAGCAGCCAGCCGGCGATCATCGCCGGTGCGATCAACGGCAATGTGATGTCGAATACCACGCGCAACGGCCGGCCGCCGAGGTCCATCGCCGCTTCCTCGAGCGATTCATCCATGGCGCTGAGGCGCGACTGTACGATGATGGCAACATATGCCATGGCGAAAGTCGTGTGCGCAATGGTTATCGTGCCGAAGCCGCGCTGCGCCGGCCAGCCGATCAGTTGTTGCAGGCTGACGAACAGGAGCAGCAACGACAATCCAGTGATGACTTCGGGCATCACCATCGGCGATGTGATCATGCCGCTGAACAGCGTGCGGCCGCGAAACCGGCCGAAGCGGGACAGTGCCATGCCGGCCATGGTGCCGAAAATCGTGGCAAGCGTTGCAACGGTCAGCGCGATTCGCAAACTGAGAAACGCGGCATCCAGGACCTGATCATTGCGCAACAGCGCGCTGTACCAGCGCGTGGAAAAACCACCCCACACCGTTGCCAGCCGGGAGTCGTTGAACGAGTAGACGATGACGGAAACGAGCGGCACATACAGAAAGGCGTAGCCGAACGCGAGCACCGACAATACGAACCTGGAGCGTCGCTTCATGCAAGTCTCCCCTCGTCCTGTGCCCGGCTGCGCTGCAGAAACACGATTGGCACGACCAGGAGGAGCAGCAGCACGATGGCTACCGCGGAGGCCAGCGGCCAGTCCCGGTTGACAAAAAACTCGTCGAACAGGACTCTGCCGATGAGCAGCGATTCGGGACCGCCGAGCAG
>CAYXKM010000008.1:0-3716 GCA_964465665.1 uncultured Woeseiaceae bacterium | reverse complement strand
GAATGTGGCGAGCCAGGGCAAACCCGTGAACATCAAGAAAGGACAGTTTCTTTCGCCGTGGGAAATGCAGAACGTTGTCGATAAAGCCCGGTCCACCGGCAACGAGCAAATCATGGTTTGCGAGCGCGGATTTACCTTCGGTTACAACAATCTCGTTTCCGACATGCGAAGCCTGGCAGTTCTCCGGGGCACCGGCTGTCCCGTGGTCTTCGATGCGACACATTCGGTACAGTTGCCCGGTGGCAAGGGCTCAGCTTCCGGTGGGCAGCGGGAATTCATACCGGTACTCGCACGCGCCGCAACGGCAGCCGGCGTCGCCGGCCTGTTCATGGAAACGCATCCGGATCCGGAGCACGCGCTGAGCGACGGCCCGAATGCATGGCCGCTGGATAAAATGCCGGCATTGCTTGGCGCGCTGCAGGCCATCGACAGGGCCGTCAAGAGCGCGGGATTTCAGGAGGCGGAATTCGGCCTCGGAGTGTGAGGTACCGGAATATTCCATAGACCCTCGTCGTGCAGCGCTACATGTGACCTGAACGACTCGATTTTTTCTCGGAGTCACAATGATAAGAATCGCCGATATCCGTGCACGCGAAATCCTCGATTCGCGTGGCAATCCGAC
Organism: uncultured Woeseiaceae bacterium; assembly: GCA_964465665.1. GTDB lineage: Bacteria > Pseudomonadota > Gammaproteobacteria > Steroidobacterales > Woeseiaceae > JAKEGN01. The sequence goes on along the minus strand of CAYXKM010000008.1, from coordinate 3,094 downwards.
CGTGGAAGCAGACCTGAAACTCGAAGACGGCAGCCTCGGGCGTGCGGCCGTGCCTTCAGGCGCCTCGACCGGGACCCGGGAAGCAGTGGAACTGCGTGACGGCGACAAATCCCGCTACCTGGGGAAAGGAGTACGGAAAGCGGTCGCCAATGTCAACGGCGAACTGAAAGACTCCCTGCTGGCGCGCCGATTCCGCGATCAGCGGGAACTCGACCGGTCACTGATCGAACTCGATGGCACGGAAAACAAGAGCCGCCTCGGCGCGAATGCGCTGCTCGCCGTATCACTGGCCTTCGCCAGGGCAGCGGCGATGTCCGCGGGTATGCCGCTGTACAGGCACCTGGGACCCGGCACCACATTGCCCGTGCCAATGATGAATATCATCAACGGCGGTGCACACGCCGACAACAATGTCGACATCCAGGAATTCATGATTCTCCCGGTCGGAGCGCCGGACTTCGCCGAAGCGTTGCGCTATGGCGCCGAGATTTTTCATGCCCTGAAGAGCGTATTGCGCAAAAAAGCATTGAACACCGCTGTAGGCGATGAAGGTGGTTTCGCACCGGACCTGCCATCGAACCGCGCCGCGCTTGACACCATCATGGATGCCATAGGCCAGGCCGGGTTTTCTGCGGGCAAGGATGTACTGCTCGGGCTCGACGTCGCCAGTTCCGAATTCTACAAGGACGGCCGTTACCGGCTGGCTGCAGAGAATCGGGATTTCGACGCCGCCGGATTCAGTGGATATCTCGAGGACCTGGTGCGGGCGTACCCGATAGTCAGCATCGAAGATGGCATGGATGAAAGCGACTGGGACGGCTGGTCACTGCTGACGCGCCGCCTGGGCTCTCGGGTGCAGCTGGTCGGGGACGACCTGTTCGTTACCAACACCCGTATCCTCGAACGCGGCATCCGCGAAAAGATTGCGAATTCCATATTGATAAAACCCAACCAAATCGGTACCTTATCCGAAACTCTTGATGCAATTACTATGGCGGTCAGGGCGGATTATACGGCGGTGGTGTCGCATCGGTCGGGAGAGACCTCCGACAGCACCATCGCAGACATCGCCGTAGCCACGGAAGCGACCCAGATCAAGACCGGCTCGTTGTCGCGCTCGGACCGGATTGCCAAGTACAACCAGTTATTGCGCATCGAAGAGGAATTGGGATCTCAGGCGAGTTATGCGGGGCGAAAGGCGTTTTCGGTTCCGCTGCCGGACTAGCAAGGCCACCACGGGGGCAAAAGGTTTTGGCGATACGTACGATCATTCTTGTGCTGGCTGTCGCGGCGCTGGCAATGCAGGGACAACTGTGGCTATCGGCTGACGGATTTCGCAAGACGCACGATTTGCGTGTTGCAGTTGCAGAACAGCGGGTACAGAACCAGGCACTGCGTGAGCGCAATTCGGCGCTCGAGGCCGAAGTCGTCAATTTGAAGAACCGCCGTGAGGCTGCGGAGGAAAGAGCGCGGAGTGACCTGGGCCTGATCGGCGAATCCGAAACTTTCTACCAGGTGGTACCGGCGGCGCGAGCCGTTGAGCGATAGCGCTTCCGTTTCCGGCAACGCTTTGCCCGATTGGCTGCGTGCTTACGGCGGACCGCCGGTCCGCGCGCAGCTGCGAAGCGTTGCAGAAGACTTTCAGGTTGTCGAAAAACTCGATTTCGAGTTCACCGGTGACGGCGAGCACGACACCCTGTGGATCGAAAAGTCCGGCGCCAATACCGTTTGGGTTGCAAAGGGCCTTGCGAGATTTGCCGGTGTGGCGTATCGCGATGTTGGTTACGCAGGACTGAAAGACCGCAATGCGCTGACCCGTCAGTGGTTCAGCGTACGGCGTCCCGGCGCCGCCGGCACAGACTGGAGTGCACTGAGGATCCCGGGCGTTCGTATCCTCGAGACATCCCGGAACCAAAGAAAACTTCGTCAAGGCGCACATTGTGGCAATGCATTCCGCATCGCATTGCGTGGCATTGGCGCTATCGATGACGCGTTGCGAAAATTGCTCGAACGCTGCCGTGACGGCGGCGTGCCGAATTACTTCGGTGAACAGCGCTTCGGCAGAGACGGCAACAATATCGGCATGGCGCGCGCATTTTTTGCCGGAAAGAGGTTGAAGCACGAAGACCGCAGCATCGCAATTTCTGCGGCGCGCTCCCTGATTTTCAATCGCGCGCTCGAACTCAGGGTATCGGCAGGCACCTGGAACACATTGCAAACCGGCGAGTTGGCCGGTCTCGATGGCAGCGGCAGTTTCTTCGCAGTCAACGAGCCGGACCAGTCCCTGCGCGACCGTTGCGCGGCAATGGACATACACCCCACGGCCGCGCTGTGGGGCAAGAGTACTCCCGGTTACGGAGGGATATTGGCAAAGCTGGAAAACAGGGCGGCGCAGGAATTCCCTGACCTGGCATCCGGCCTCGAAGAGCATGCGGATCAGTCCCGGCGTGCGCTGCGCCTCGCGGTCCGGGACCTGAACTGGACTCACGCCGACGACGTCCTGTGGCTGGAGTTTTTTCTGACGCGCGGCGGGTTTGCGACCGCGGTGCTGCGGGAAATCGCGTCTTGCTGAATCCGGTCTCAGTCGGTGGCCAGCAGCACGTAAACCGCGCCGGTGCCGCCGTCTGCCTGCCGGGCCGAGACGAAAGCCAGCACTTGTTCCCAGTTGCGTAACGAGACGTCGACCTTGCGCTTCAGAATCGGCCCACGGGAGCCCGATCCGAGTCCCTTACCGTGGACGATTCGCACGCAACTCAATCCGCGCAGACAACAATCGTTAACAAATTCCCGGAGTGCGATGCCGGCTTCTGCGGACGTCATGCCGTGCAGGTCCAGCTCTGACTGGACTCTGTAGCCGCCTTTTGCGAGTTTGCGAAACGTGCGCCGACCAACCACCGGGCGCTGAAACCGCAGGCCCTCACCACTCATGATCTCGGCAGTCAGGGCAGGGTCCTGACTTTCGTTCAGCACTTCGCGTTCATCGCGACGGCGCAACTCTGCCCTCGCTTTGACACGGCGCGGAACCACTGCGCGAGGCTCCACCTGCAACGGGCGTGCATCGGCCATCAGGCGCCGGAAAATCGCCGGATCGTCG
>CAYXKM010000007.1:0-14479 GCA_964465665.1 uncultured Woeseiaceae bacterium | reverse complement strand
GTTCGGTGCGGACTGATATCCGGTACCGGACACGAACCGGTTTACTGGCCGCGCCAACCCGGGCGGTGACCTGTCGCCGGCTCAACCAGGGTATACGGGTACCTCTCCGGTATGTCGCATTAGCGCTTCGAGTACTGAGTGGCTCGTCTTGCCTTACGCAGACCGACTTTCTTCCGTTCCACTTCGCGTGCGTCACGTGTCACGAATCCGGCTTTTCTCAAGCCTGCGCGCAATGATTCATCGTATTGCATGAGAGCTCGTGTCAGCCCGTGACGAATGGCGCCCGCCTGGCCTGTCGTGCCGCCACCGCTTACGGTGACATTGACATTGAATTTGTCCGCAAGCTTCATCAGCTCAAGCGGCTGTCGCACGATCATGCGAGCGGTCTGTCGCCCGAAAAACCGATCCAGCGGCCGATCGTTGATATTGATCTCGCCCGAGCCCTGGGTCAGAAATACGCGCGCCGTAGACGTCTTGCGGCGGCCGGTTCCATAAAAGTGTGTTGCTGTCATGCTTCTTGCCTCAGTCCTGTCGGCGGTCTGCCTCAGGCTTTAATTTCCAGCGGTACAGGCTGTTGTGCTGCGTGTGTGTGCTCGGGGCCGGCAAAAACGCGGAGTTTTGCAAACATTTTCCGGCCCAGCGGATTGCGCGGCAGCATGCCCTTTACGGCGTATTGAAGAGCGCGTTCCGGTGTATCTTCCATCAGTTTCTTCAACGGCATCGCTTTCAGGTTCCCGACATACCCTGTATAGCGGTGATACAGCTTGTCTTCCATCTTGTTGCCGGTAACACGAATCTTGTCAGCGTTGACTACAACGATGTAATCGCCGGTGTCCACGTGGGGCGTGAATTCCGGTTTGTGCTTGCCCCGCAGCCTGCGTGCAATCTCTGTGGACAGGCGTCCAAGGGTCTTGCCCTCGGCATCGACAACGAACCAGTCGCGACGAACCTCGTCCGGCTTGGCAGAAAACGTCTTCATGATCATTGATTCCAGTTGGAGACCAGCATTGGGCAGCCGCGCGGGCCGGCGTGCCGCCCCGCCGGAACGCGCAGTGTCCTGCATTACCCCGGCGAAAGGCGCGAAATTCTACTTGACGGCCAGCCCCTTTGCAAACGCCGCCAGAAAATCTGCCACTGTCACCAGCCCGGATGTGACCGGCGAAAAACCAATTTACTTCAATAAGTTGCAGAAACAGGCGAAGCCGCATGCCGCAGCAGCGAGCCGGCATCCTGCTACTGGAACTGGTATTCCAGCGAAACTGCCGTGTAGGTGTCCATTTTTTCCGTGCCCGGCAGCACATCGCTGTTGTCCTTTATAGTGTACGAGGCCACCAGCGCGAGGTCGCCGACCAGCCGCGCCGTGATCGCCGAGATTGACTCGAGGTAAGTATTGTTCTGGCCTGCCTCGACGACGAAGTCCTGGGTGAAAGCCGCGGTTTCGCCGAACTGCCATTTGTAATCCAGGCCGGCACGCAGGATCCCGTCGTTTTCCGTGACGCCGTCGACCCGTTCGGCCTGCCGGGCGCCGAGGCCGATTTCGGCGTTAAGTGTGTGCGGCGCCTTGTCGATGAGGCGGCGACCATAACCTATCGACTGTGAAAACTGCTCCGGATAGCCGCTGAAACGGTCTTTCCGCCAGTTGAGGCGGCCGAAAAGGAAATCCACCTCGGTCAGATTGCGCTCGCTCTTCCAGCCCAGTTCATAGGCCTCGGCGGTTGTTACATTATTCTCACTGGCGTTGATCGCGAAAGTGTCGAAAGTGTGCACCCATTTCCCGACGGTATAGCCCAGCTGAAAGCTGGTATTGAGATTGGAGTTCTCGGTGTTGCCTCCGGTCGCGAGGTAACCGAACTTTACATGGCCGAACCAGGGTCCGGTATCCTCTTCTTCCGCTGCCAGGACTGCCGATCCGCAAAACAGGCTGACCACGGCAAACAACCAAACTGCACGCAGAAACATGCGCCATCTCCCGTTCAAATGTACTGGCACGAGCTCGTTGCCGGAGCACGCTTACTATGGCCAGCAGTGTTGCAACAGCGCCGGATCGTTCGGCCGGCGCAAGAGGGCGCGGAGTATAACCGCAGTTTTGTGGTTTTCCGAGTGTGCTACGCCGGGTAAACAATCGACCGCCGGTCCGCCCGGATCGGCGCTATACTATCGCGGATGCAGGAGCGACATCTTTCACCATTCGATCGCCTGATCAGCGGCATCGACAACGCGTTGCGGACCCTTGCTTCCGGCAGTTCCGCTGCTTCCAGGCCCAACCCGGCGAACGGGGTCAAGGAGAATCCGTTGAGTCGGCGGGAAGTCGCACATTCGGCCGCCCTCATGCGCGTGAATCACGCGGGTGAAATCGCCGCGCAGGGTCTTTACCAAGGGCATGCGGCAGTTGCCCGCGACAAGGATATCGAACAACAGATGAGTACTGCAGCCGTCGAGGAAATGGATCATCTGGGCTGGTGCAGGGAGCGGCTTGTGGAACTCGGCAGCAGGCCAAGTTGGCTTAGCCCCTTTTGGTATGCCGGCGCCTTTGCAATAGGTGCGGCAAGCGGCGTGTTTGGAGATCGCTGGTCACTGGGATTTATCGCGGAAACCGAAAGGCAGGTCAGTGAACACCTTGGCGGACACCTCGAGAAGCTACCAAAGAAGGATGCCCGGAGTCGCGCTATCGTAAGACAAATGCGCTCCGAGGAAGAACGCCACGGCACCAATGCACAAAGGGCCGGTGCTGCTGCATTGCCGCACCCGGTGCGACGCATGATGCAGTTTGGCGCCCGAATCATGACACGAACCGCATACTGGATATGATCGTGCACCGCGACCATTGACGGCGCGGTCGGCTGTGATTGGATCAGATTCTCAATAACTATTACGCACTTAACTTGCTCTTACGGGCCGAGTGTATTAAAAGAATGGGCGTGGCACCGTCGAGGACCCGATAAATGCAGACCACAGCAAAAACCTTGAGTGATGTACCAGCCATCAACCGGTTCCTCAGCTATTGCAGGGTCCGCACCGTTCCGTCGAAAACAGTCATGATTCATGCCGGCGACCTGCCCGATGTGTTGTACTACATAGTCGACGGGTCGGTGGAAGTCATGATCGAAGACGAAGACGGCAACGAAATGGTTCTGGCCTATCTGAACAAAGGCCAGTTTTTCGGAGAAATGGGCCTGTTCTATGAACAGCCGACACGCAGTGCCTGGGTGCGAACCCGGAGCGAATGTGAAATCGCCGAAATGACCTACCCGCGTTTCCGCCAGATAGCCAGTGAAAGTCCCGGCCTAGTATTCGAGCTCGCCACGCAGTTGGCAACGCGGCTTGACCGCACCAACCGCAAGCTGGGTGACCTTGCATTCGTCGACGTTACCGGCAGGGTCGCACACGCCATCATGGATCTGTGCAATGAACCGGACGCCATGACACATCCTGACGGGATGCAGATCAAGGTCAGCCGCCAGGAACTCAGCCGTCTCGTTGGTTGCTCGAGAGAAATGGCAGGCCGCGTACTGAAAGTGCTCGAGGATCAGGGTCTGGTATCTGCCAGCGGCAAGACGATCGTCGTTTACGGCGCACGCCCGGTCCGCAAAGTCTGACGTCCCATCCGGCCCGGCTGCCGGCCGTTAAATATCATTATCACTATCGCGTTCGATCTGTTGCCCCCGAACTGGGCGCAGCAGCTGCGATCGCCGCCCGCATGCTGGCGATGGTTTTTGCGTAATCCTTGCTGCCAAATATCGCGGAGCCCGCAACAAACGTGTCCGCCCCTGCAGCGGCAATTTTGCCGATATTGTCGGCCTTGACCCCGCCATCGATTTCCAGCCGCACATCGAGGCCGCGCGCGTCGATCATGCTCCTCGCCTCGCGCAGTTTGCCGATCGAGGACTCGATGAATTTCTGTCCCCCGAACCCGGGATTGACCGACATGATCAGCACGATGTCGAGATCATCGAGTACATGCTCCAGCCAGTTCAGCGGAGTTGCCGGATTGAATACCAGCCCGGGCCTGCAGCCGTGTTCACGAATGAGTCCGATAGTGCGATGCACATGGATGCTCGCTTCCGGATGAAACGTGATGTAGGTTGCGCCTGCCTTGGCAAAATCCGGAATCAGCCGGTCCACCGGCTCGACCATCAGGTGAACATCGATAGGCGCGTCGATGCCGTACTTTCGCAGCGCCTCGCAGATCAAGGGGCCAATGGTCAGATTCGGAACGAAATGATTGTCCATAACGTCGAAGTGCACGATGTCTGCACCGGCCGCGAGTACTGCCGCAACGTCCTCGCCAAGTCGCGCGAAATCTGCGGACAGAATGGACGGTGCTATGAATGGCTTCACGTGTAATTCCCTGATGGCAGCTGCGGCCCGCTTGCGTCGGCCGGCCGATGCGCGACTGTAACCAATCGCCGCGCGCTTTTCACTCTACCGGATCGAACGCCTCGCCTTCAGCATCTCGTACGCACCGCGAATATCGCGTGTTTTTCGCTCTGCCTCGGCAACAGCCGCTGCGTCCGGGTTTCCTGAAGCGATCTTGTCCGGATGATTCCTGTTCATGAGCCTGCGATACGCCTTCTTGATGTCGTCATTGGTCGAGGACCTGTCGACCCCGAGCGTCGAGTAGGCACGATCGACCTTCAGGGCGTCGGCATCGCCCTGCGGGGATCGCCTGAATCCTTTCTGGGCGCGCAACATCGCCTCGAGCTGTGCCAGTTCGACCCGGCCAATCTCGAGTTGCTGGCAAATCGTCCAGATGATCGCCCGTTCGCGCGGGTTCAGGCTGGACTTGGCAAGAGATACTTCGAGCAGCAGCCTGACGAACAGGCCTCGCTGCTCGGCGCGCCTCGCACTGTGCTCGCGCAAGTGCTGCAAGGTCGCCAGCAAGGGAAATGAAGCATTTTTTCCTGTCTCGAACCACCCGATAGCCTGGCGCGTCTCAGCGGCATCGAGATTCAACCTGTGCATGATGGACCGCGCGGCCCGAATTTCGTCCTCTGTGACCTGCCCGTCAGCTTTCGCCAAGTGGCCCATCACCTGGAACAGCGATGCGACGAAGTCACCCGACAAACGCTCGCGGGGCAGGCGTGCGGCAAAACCGCGATCGAACTGGTGGCCGAGTATCAGGCCGAGCAGCGCCAGCAACGGGCGCCCGGTAGCAAGGCCGATCAGCGTGCCGATAATTTTCCCGTAATACGGCATTCGTTTGCGCCCGCGCCGGTTGTTGGATCCGGAATGTGAATGCTAAACGTTTATGCTAACCGTACGCTTCGCCGATTCCCATGCGTGCTTTGCGGCATTTCTTGCCAGTCGCCGGGTGAAACGCCATCATGCGGCCATTGCAAGCCTGCCTGAAGACCAGAACCTCAAGCCCGTGAAGTCGCGCAAACCCCTGTTCGAATCCGACATTCCCGATTTGCAGCTTTCATGCCGCGGCAAAGTACGTGACGTTTATGAGATCGACGACAGGCACCTGCTGATCGTAACGACAGACCGCCTGTCTGCGTACGATGTTGTGATGCCGGACCCGGTAGCTGGCAAAGGCGAGATTCTGACCAGGATCTCGAATTTCTGGTTCGATATGATGAGCGACATTGTGCCGAATCACCTCACCGGTCTGAGCCTGGACGGGATCATTCGGGATGCGACGCTTAAGAAGCAACTGGAGCCGCGTTCGGTCGTGTGCCGGAAACTGCGCCCTCTTCCTATCGAAGCCGTGGTTCGCGGCTACCTCATCGGTTCGGCCTGGCGCGAGTACCAACACAGCGGAAAAATCTGCGGGATCGCACTGCCTCCCGGCCTGCAGCAGGCGTCCCGCCTTCCCGAAGTACTGTTTACGCCGGCAACCAAAGCCGATGCCGGTGATCACGATGAAAACATCAGCTTCGATCGTACGGTGGGCCTTGTAGGCAGCGCGCTTGCGTCGCGGGTGCGCGAGTACTCGAATCGCATTTACAAGCGGGCCGCTGACTACGCTTTGCAGCGAGGCATCATCATTGCTGACACGAAATTCGAATTTGGCCTGGACGATGCAAGTCGGCTTTACCTGATCGACGAAGTGCTGACGCCCGATTCATCGCGCTTCTGGCCGGTGGAGGGATACAGGGCGGGCATCAGCCCACCGAGTTTCGACAAGCAATTCGTGCGCGATTATCTCGACACCTTGGATTGGAACAGGACTGCGCCCGGCCCGAAGATACCGGCCGGGATCCTGAAACGTACCGGTGAGAAGTACAGCGAGGCACTGCGCATTCTGACCGCACCCTGATTGAGCCCGGTACGACTCGGTACCGGCAATGGCTACGGCATGTGTTCCCGGCGCGACCATGACTCAATAATGCGACTGATTTCGACAAGTCCATCGGTAAGTGCGGCCGGGCCAGGCTGCAGGATGATCGACGACTTGATCTCGTGCAGGTCTCCGTTGGCCACCGCAGGAATGCTGCTCCAGCCCTTTCGTTCGGCGACGCGCTCCGGTCGGAATTTCTTCCCGCACCAGGATCCGAGGATGATGTCAGGCTGTCGCTCGATGACTTTGTCGCCGTCGACAAGGATACGGTCCCTGCCGAGCGGCCCGGAGGCGAGTTCCGGAAAACAGTCATCGCCGCCCGCAATCGAAATGACTTCGGATACCCAGCGGATGGCGCTGATCTGCGGATCGTCCCATTCCTCGAAATAAACCCGCGGGCGCCGCGGCAGCGCCGCCGCACGTTCGGCGGCTTTCTCCAATCCGTCCTCGAGGCGAGCGACGTATTGTTCCGCTTTTGCCTGGGCACCGACCATGCCGCCGAGCATGCATATCATTTTCAGTATTTCGCTGACCGAACGCTGATTGAAGACGTGCACGGCAATCCCTTGCCGTATGAGTTCTGCGGCGATATCCGCCTGCAGGTCGGAGAATCCCAGCACCAGGTCGGGTTTCAGCGCGACGATCCGCTCGATCTTTGCGCTGGTGAACGCAGATACCCGGGGTTTCTCCCGTCGGGCACGTGTCGGCCGCACAGTGAAGCCCGATATGCCGACGATTCGCCAGTCTTCCCCGAGTTCGTACAGAGTCTCCGTAGTTTCCTCGGTCAGGCACACGATGCGCTGCGGGTATGCACTCATGGATTTTCGGTCTTGCTGCAGGTGTGCCTAAGGTACAATGCCGGCGCGGGTCGCTGCCAATCAGAATCAAAACGGGCTCTCCAGGCATGTTCGACGATCTTCGGGAAAAAATCGAAAGGCTGATCTGGGGCGATCCTCTCAAGCGCTTCGGCCGACCCGGAAACCTGGCGGCCACGATCCTGCGTTACTTGTACGGCATGCTGCGCGACATGCTGTCCGGCCAACTGACGTTGCGCGCGATGAGCCTCGTTTACACCACGTTGCTGTCCATCGTTCCATTGCTCGGCATCAGTTTTGCCATGGCCAAGGGCCTCGGCGTCTTCAGCAAGCTCAAGGAAAATCTCGATACCTTCCTGGTCCATCTCGGCCCGGACGCCGAGAAAATCTCCAGCCAGCTTTTCGACATGGTCGAAAAGGTCAACACTTCTGTTATCGGCGGTATCGGCGTGGCGTTCTTCCTCTGGACAGCCATCTCCACGGTACAAAAGGTCGAGTCGAGTTTTAATTACGTCTGGTATGTTTCCAAATCACGCAACTTTGCCCGACGATTTACAGAGTACCTGGTCGTCTTACTCATCGGGCCGGTTGCCATCGGTACGGCGTTCACGATGCTTGGCGCCCTGAGCAGCAATACTATCGTCACTCGGCTCGAGCAATTGCCGGGTTTTTCAGAGGCGTTTCTCTTCGTTGGCAAGCTCGTCCCATACCTGATGGTCTCGGCAGTATTCACTTTCCTGTACAAGTTCATGCCGAATACGCGTGTCCGATTCAAGTCTGCACTGGTCGGGGGACTCGCTGGCGGCATTATGTGGGCAACCATGGGTGTCATATTCACGACATTCGTTCTGACGTCGGTGCGTACGCTGGCTGTCTATGCGACGTTTGCCATCGGCATCGTCAGCCTGATCTGGCTATACTTGAACTGGCTGATCCTGCTGATCGGCGCTCAGCTCGCGTTCTATCACCAGAACCCCGTGTTTCTGCGGATCGGCCGGCAGGAACCGCGACTCTCCAATTCCATGCGCGAACGCCTGGCGCTGAACGTCATGATGCTCGTCGGCCGTTCGTTCTTGGAACCCGGCAAAGGCATTGCCGTGGTGGACCTGAGCTCAAAGCTGAATATTCCGGCAATCGCCCTGGCGCCGATCGTCGAATCGCTCGAGCAGTCAGGTCTGGTCCTGACGACGGAAGACGAGAAGCTGTTCCCGGGTCAGGAGCTGTCACGCCTGCACTTGAACGATATTCTTAACGTAGTACGCCAGGAAGGAGAGACAGGCTCTTACCGTGATCCAACCTGGTCCCCTTACATCGACAAACTCGGAACGGAACTGGATCGTGCTATCTCCGGCGTGGTCGGCGACAGGACACTGGCCGAGCTGCTCGACGAACAAAACGAGAAACCCAAGGCCCGGTCATAACGGTGAGCCCTGAGATATTTCGGTGCGGTCATGCACCGGCAATAGCCATTTCATCGACCAGCACGGAACCGCAACGTATGCCGCCACGCAGGTCCTGGTCCTGGCCGACAGCCAGGATGCGCTGATAGAGATTGCGCAGATTGCCGGCAATCGTCACTTCGTGCACCGGGAACGCAATTTCGCCGTTCTCGACCCAGAAACCCGCAGCGCCACGGGAATAGTCGCCGGTCACCGGGTTCACGCCGTGTCCGATCAACTCATGCACTACCAACCCTGTTCCCATGTCGCGGATAAGCGATGCCATGTCCCTGGCATTGCCCGGAACGATGAGGTTGTGCGCGCCTCCGGCATTGCCGGTGGTCGCCAAGCCCAGCCGCCTCGCCGAGTAGGAGCTTAAGATATAGCCTTGCAGTACGCCGTCCACCACCAGATCGCGATCGCGGGTCGCGACTCCTTCGGCATCATATGGAGCGCTTGCCATGCCCTTGGGAATATGCGGGCGTTCGAGTATTTGCAGAAACCGGGGAAATATCAGTTCTCCGGCTGCCGACAGCAGGAACGAGGAGCGCCGGTACTGCGCACCGCCGCTGATCGCTGCAACAGCATGCCCGATGAAACCACGTGCGATCTCCGGCGCCAGCAGCACCTTGGCCTTGCAGGTTCCGACCTTTCTTGCGCCGAGCCTGTCTATGGTGCGTCTTGCCGCTCGCTGGCCGACGTTCTTCGCCGACTCCAGATCCGCAGGGTCCCTTGAAGTCGTATAGTGATAATCGCGCTGCATGTCGCCGCTCTGTTCACCGACAACAACGCAACTGATGCTGTGACTCGACTTGCGATAGCTCGCGATGAATCCGTGCGAATTGCCATAGGCGCGAATGCCGTTATTCGTCGACACGGTTGCACCCTCGGAATTGGTGATGCGCTTGTCGAATGAACGCGCCGCATCCTCGCTTTCGACCGCGATGCGAATGGCTTCCTCCGAACCGAGCGGCCAGTCGTGAGCAAGACCGAGATCGGGAATCACGGCCGCCATCCGTCCCGCATCTGCAAGCCCCGCACAAGGGTCATCTTCCGTGTAACGGGCGAATGCACAGGCTTTCTTTACCGTTTCGCACAGCGCCTCCGGACTGAAATCAGAAGTGCTTGCGTTGCCCTTGTGCGTGCCGCAAAAAACGGTCACCCCGACGCCACGATCGTTCGTGTACTCGAGATTCTCCACTGTGCCAAGCCGCGCAGTTGCAGCGAGTCCCAGATCATGGCTGGCAGCCGCCTCTGCCTGGTCGGCACCGTGCTTTTTCGCTTCTGCAAGAACAAGCCGTACGATATCCTCGATATCACGGCCGCTCATCGTTGCGCGTGTCCCAGCTGTCATCCGGTTGCTATTCCCGAAGAAAAGAATTTCAATGTTTGCATGACGCCTCAATCCACAATTTGCGTCGCTGCCGCACAGTAGCTTAGCCGGTGACCGAATCAAAGCCCAGCAAGAGTGCGCTCAAGAGACAATTCATTGAATTGCAGGTATTGGGTGAATCACTCATAGACCTGACCGACACGCAATTGACTGCCATTGTTGCGGATCCGCAGCTGATCGATGCCGTACGCCTGGCACGTTCCACAAACTCCCACGGCGCACTGCGACGCCAGAAGCAGCTCATTGGCAAAATCATGCGCGGAATCGACGCTGAGCCGATACGGGCCGCGGTTGACGCACTCAACCGCGGCCCGCAGGAGGACAAGCGCATTTTCCGCGAGGCCGAAGCCTGGCGTGACCGGCTGTGCAGCGACACCGAGGACTCGCTTGCGGAGTTCCGAAGCGTTACCGGAAGCGTCAACGCAGTATTGCAGCAGCTGCTGGCCGATCATGCGTCCGCAACGCTGAACACCGCAAAAAAAGCTCTCTCCCGCCAAATCTTCCGCGAGGTGCACAAGGAATTGAGGGCAAAGATGCAGAGGCAGGCCCGCTGACGCTAGAATGCCCGATCTCTACCATTGCGCAGCTGCAGCACAGGCACTATGAAACCGAAAATTGGCCTGGTCATGGGTTCCCGTTCCGACTGGGACACGATGCGTCATGCGAGCGAGGTGCTCGATGCACTGGACATCCTGCACGAGGTTCGGGTTGTTTCAGCGCATCGCACCCCGGACCTGCTCTTCGAGTATGCGGACAGCGCGAAATCGCGCGGGCTTCAGGTGATCATTGCCGGTGCCGGCGGCGCGGCGCATCTGCCCGGAATGACTGCGGCCAAGACGCCGCTGCCGGTATTGGGTGTGCCAGTGCAATCAAAGGCGCTGAACGGCATGGACTCACTGCTCTCCATCGTACAGATGCCCGCCGGTGTGCCGGTAGCCTGCATGGCGATTGGCAAAGCAGGGGCCATCAATGCGGCATTGCTGGCGGCGGCAATCCTCGCCATAAGCGACGCGACGGTTGCTGTCGCACTGGAGAACTACCGACGACAGCAGACCGAGGCCGTGCTCGCTGACGATGACCCTCGCGGCGACTACTGACTCTTGAAACGACTGGGCGTCATGGGTGCCGGGCAGCTCGGCCAGATGCTGGGTATTGCAGCCAGCCGTCTTGGCATCAACGTCACGTTTCTCGATCCTGCGCCAGATCCGCCGGCAGCGAGTGCTGGTGCGGTCGTTTGCCGTCCGTTCGACAGCGAGGAAGGACTTGCGCTACTGGCCGCCGCATCTGATGTCATCACCTATGAATTCGAAAACGTACCGGTCTCTGCAGCCCTCGCGGTGGCCGCAAAGGTACCGGTATTCCCGCCGCCTTCCGCGCTCCGGTACGCGCAGGACCGCTGGCTCGAGAAGCAACTGTTCGACTCGCTGCTGATTCCGGTGCCGCGCTATGCAAAGGTCGATTCGGACGCAGATCTCGCCACCGCAGCGGAAGTCCTGCGATTTCCCTTTGTCGTGAAGACACGCACGATGGGCTATGACGGCAAGGGTCAGTTCGTCGTTCGCGAGGCGGGCGATCTGGATCCCGCGTGGCGCGCACTCGGACCTGCGCCTCTCATCGCCGAACAATGGGTTGATTTCGACTATGAGGTCTCCCTCATCGGCGCACGGCGCGTCAGCGGCGAGATTATTACCTATGCATTGACTGAAAATTGCCATCGGGACGGCATACTCAGAGTCTCTCGTGCCCCGTCGAGGGACACGGCCATCCTGGATGCAGCGCGTGCATATACCATATCGCTGCTCAAGCGACTCGACTACGTCGGCGTGCTCGCACTCGAGATGTTTGTCGATGGTGAGAACCTACTCGCCAACGAGTTTGCGCCACGCGTACACAATTCCGGGCACTGGACCATAGAAGGTGCGGTGACCAGCCAGTTCGAGAATCACATTCGCGCCGTATTCGACCTGCCTCTCGGCGATCCGGCGTCCATCGGTTTTGCCGGGATGCTGAACCTGATCGGACGCATGCCGGACAGGAAGTCCCTGCCCCGGCACTTCCCGTGGTTCCTGCACGACTACGGCAAATCTCCTCGCCCGGGCCGCAAACTGGGGCATCTCACTTTGTTGACAAACGACGCGGCTACCCTGGACCAGAGAATTGCCAAGATCGGAGACATGCTCGAAGATTGACCAAGGCGTGAATTGCAGCACGTTTCACGGTGCCCCGGCAATGCAAAAATGTATAATAATCGACTATTCGGATGAACAATCTCAAAAAATACTTCAGAAGCAATAGAACTCCAACTACGCGCAATGTCTTATCAAGCTCACTTCAAATTCTCAGAACAACCGTTTCGGCTTACACCGGATCCGGAATTCCTGTACTGGAGCAAACAGCACGCAAGGGCCAAGGCCTACATGGAATCTACGATCTGGCTCGCCGATGGTTTCGTCGTCATTACTGGTGAAATTGGCTCCGGAAAAACGACATTGCTGCAATCGTTCGTTGCAGAACTTGGTAACGACGTCGTATATGCGGTCGTTTCACAGACACAACTTTCACCATCGCAGTTTCTCCAGGCGGTCCTGACAGAATTCGGTTTCAAACCGTTCAACAAACGAAAAGTCGAGTTGCTCGATATGTTGAATATGTTTCTTATCGAACAGTATTCGAATGATAAAAAGGTACTGCTGATTGTCGACGAAGCACAGAATCTGAGCAGCAAGGTGCTGGAGGAAATTCGCCTTCTTTCCGGTATTGAAACGCACAAGGAAAAGGTGTTGCGAATCATCCTGGCCGGACAGCCGGAGCTTAAGGAGACCCTGGACTCGCCGAACCTGAAACAACTCATGCAGCGCGTTCGGCTTCGATTCCACATAGGTCCATTGGACAAGCGGGAAACCCGTGAGTACATAGCTCACCGCCTCGCGATCGCCGGCCGACTGGAGCCGGGACTTTTTGCCGAGGATACCTATGAGCTCATTCACCGTTATACGGGAGGCGTCCCCCGGTTGATCAACACCTTGTGCGATACAGCATTGCTTTGCGCCTTCGCCGACGAAAAGACCGTGGTCGGCGTCGAGGATATGACGGCCGCAGTGGAAGAGCTCAGCTGGCAGGAGCATGAGCAGAACACGGGTCGATTCAAGGAGATCACGCATCCGGTTCCGATCGTTGATGGATCCCATACCACACGGATCGAAATACGTAGCAAGGGAAAGCTGCTGTCGGAGCATCTGTTCGGCCCGGGCCGGATTATCGTCGGGCGTTCACCGGACAATGAAATCTTTATCAAGAGCAAGTTTGTCAGTCGCCACCACGCGCAGCTCACATTTGATGAATCCGGCTGCACGATCGAGGATCTGAACAGCACGAATGGTCTTTACGTTCATGAGAAGCGGGTCAAGAAATGCCGACTGAGTCAGGGCGAAGCGGTGTCGCTGGGCATTCATGACCTGGTGTACTTTGATCTGAGCGAGGAATCAGCGTGCGAATCGGATGTCGACGCCGCCGTCGGTAAGAACAGTGCCTGAGAAACCAGCGGGTTCAGTAGTTGGTCGTTCTTGTTGACCGCCTTTCTTGATGTCGATAGTCGCGCCGCTTCAGCAACACGACCAATCCTCCGACCAGGCTTGCCAGGCCAACGAGAAAGCAGATCGTCGGCCAGTACCAGTGGCCAAGGTACATGGATGCCGCAAGCGTCAGAGCGCCGGCCACGATGTAAAAGTACGGCAGACTTTCATAGATCGGTCTCGACACCCACATATTCGGTCCCCGGCAACAAAACGCACAGGACATTGTCCCGATCCGGCACCCATTAGTCTACCCCGCCGGCCGAACTCTGGGCGTCGGCAAGCTCGTAAGGCTATAATTTTATTGGATAATAGGGCTGCGGTGTTCAGGATCTGCCAAGGCGCAGAATTCCGAGCAGCCTGGACAAAATCGATTCCGTAAGGGCATCGACCGCCAGATCCGGCTCCGCTTCCGAACCGTCCTGTCTGAGTCCCTGCACGAACTGCAGCGATGAGGCGTCCGTTTCCTGTTCCGTGATAGTGCTTTCCCAACCCATGAGCACGTCTCCTCCATGTGACGCGTCACTGTACGATCAACATAATGTCATCGCAGTGAAGCGAATCACAAAGGATTGCGAGAGAACCTGCTTATGTCAGATGGCGCTCGCGCTCAGGCAGTTCCACCCACAGTAAGTTCGTCGATCTTCAGAGTGGGCTGTCCGACACCCACGGGCACCGACTGCCCGTCCTTTCCGCAGGTTCCGACACCTGTATCGAATTGCAGGTCATTGCCGACCATGGAAATCTTCTTCAGGACCTGCGGACCGTCGCCGATCAGCATGGCGCCTTTGACCGGGCGCGTCAGTCTTCCGTTTTCGATCAGATAGGCCTCGGTGGCGGAGAACACGAATTTTCCGGACGTAATATCGACTTGCCCGCCGCCGAACACCGGCGCGTACAGACCCTTGCTGACTGACTCGATGATCTCTTGCGGATCGTGCGGGCCGGCGAGCATGTACGTGTTGGTCATGCGCGGC
>CAYXKM010000006.1:0-7217 GCA_964465665.1 uncultured Woeseiaceae bacterium | reverse complement strand
GGAAGCGAACCACGTGCTCGTGCTGATTGATGGAGTGCGTGCGAACGACCCCGCCAGCGGAGATGAATTTCGCTGGGAATTCTTAAGTACCAGCAATGTCGAGCGCGTCGAAATCGTTCGCGGACCCCAGAGTTCGTTGTGGGGCAGCGACGCGGTATCGGCGGTCGTCAACGTGATCACGCGCAGTGGCGACGATCGTCACGATATCGAGGCATATGCAGAAGGCGGAACGTTTGACACGCTGAACGGCGGATTGCAGGGAGGAACTTCCGGCAATAACTGGTCGCTGGCATTCGGCCTGGAACGGCTCGGGACCGACGGCAGTAACATCTCCCGCAACGGTGACGAGAACGATGATTCCGACATGACCTCAGCGTCCTTGTCCGGCACCTATCGGCCGTCCGGCAACCTGGCATTCAGCGTTGGGCTGCGTGCCGTCGATGCCTGGTCGCAATACGATGCCGCCGATTTTCTGGTTACCGGCCTGCCCGCCGACAGCGATGTCGCCACCGATACGCAGCAGCTTTCTGCGCAATTCGGCAGCAGCCTGTCTACCCTCGACGAAAGGCTGGTACACCGTCTCAATTTCCGCTACCTGGACACCGACAACCGCAGTCTGACGGACCACATCGAGGATTCATCGACGGCATCCGACCGGCTGACGATTTCCTACCAGGCGGATATTCACCTGAATGAAAACCTGTTGTCGCTCGCTATGGAAAACGAACGCACGCGGTTTTCACAACGCGGTGATGCCACCTTCGGCGACCCGAACCAGGACCAGGAGATCAGCGTGAACAGCGCGATTGCCGATTTCCAGGCGAAGTCCTTCGGACCCCTGACCTGGCTGTTGAGCGGCCGTTACGACAACTACAACGATTTCGATGACGCGGTCACCGGCCGCCTCGCGCTGGCTTACGAGCTTGGCGAGGCATCCCGCCTGCGCGCGACCGTCGGAACCGGGCAAAAGGCCCCGACTTTCATCGAACGTTTCGGCTTTTTTCCGGGGCAGTTCATCGGCAATCCGCAGCTGAAACCCGAGACTTCGACCTCGTTCGACATGGGGCTGGATCATTCCCTGCTGGACGGCCGGTTCGAACTGCAGCTCACGTATTTCAACCAGGATCTGCAGGACGAGATCAATGGATTCGTGTTCGATCCCGACACCTTCCTGTTCACCGCGGCCAATATGCCGGGCGAGAGTTCGCGACGCGGTGTCGAACTGGCGGCGGTCGCCCGCCCCGACGCCACACTCGAGCTCGGTGGCACCTATACCTACACCGACTCGACCGAGGAAAATGACCAGGGGCTGGACGTCGATGAACGCCGTCGGCCCAGGCACAGCGGAAGCCTGTACGCGAACCTCAGGCTGATCGACGACAGGGCACACGTGCTGGTATTCGCCGATTACGGCGGCGATCAGGACGACTTGTTCTTTCCCCCGTTTCCGGAACCGTCCGTGGTTGTCTCCCTGCCCAGCTACTGGCTACTTGGACTCACCGCGTCATACGACGCGACACGGGCCGTGAACATCTTCGCCCGCGTCACCAACCTGCTGGATCAAGAGTACGAGGAAGTCTACGGTTACCAGAACCCCGGTCGCGCCGCTTACCTCGGTATGCACGTCCGGTTCGGACGTTGACAGGGATTGATCGACGCGATCACGACCGCCAGACTATAGGTGCAGGCGGTGGCATCGACCGTCCACAAGGGAGCGCAACATGAGCGAGCAAGGTCATAGATTCAGGACTTTCGCCGAGTTCTATCCCTATTATTTGCGAGAGCACAGTAACCCGGTGTGCCGGGCGCTGCACTACACCGGTACGTCTTTGGCATTGCTGATCTCGATTTACGCGTTGTGGAGCGGACAATACCTGCTCCTCCTCGCCGGGCTGGTCGCTGGTTACGCGTTTGCCTGGGTGGGTCATTACGCGTTCGAGCGCAACCGGCCCGCGACCTTCCAGTACCCTCTCTACAGTTTCATGGGCGACTGGGTGATGCTGAAAGACTTCCTTCGCGGCCGGTTTCGCCATCCCTGAAGCCGGTTTTGCGTGTTTTGTGAGGGTGATGCACGACCACTGAGCCGTCCTCGCAGATAATCGGTTCATGCCGTTTACCTGGTTCCTGCTGCAAATTGTACTGCCGGTGCTGCTCTGGGCGGCCTACCATTATTACCACGACCGGCACCTGCCCGAACCGGCGGCGAATCTTGTGTTGTGCTTTCTGCTCGGATGCGGCAGCGCCGCGATCAGCTCGTGGCTGTATGCGGGTCTTGGTCTGGTGGGGCTGCGATTCGATGCCCTGGAGCTTGGACTCGGCAACCTGCCGCGGCTCCTGGCCTACTCGATGCTCGCCATCGGTCCGATCGAGGAACTGGCCAAGCTGCTGCCGTTCCTTCTCGTCGTGCTGCGATTCCGCGCCTTCGACGAACCTCTGGACGGGATCGTTTACGCCTCGTTCATTGCCCTCGGCTACGCCACGGTCGAGAATCTCCATTACCTGCAGTTTCTGACCTCGGTGGAGGCTGTCGCGCGCGGCTTTGCCGCACCCCTGGTGCACATGATGTTTGCCTCCGTTTGGGGTTACTACGTCGGCCGGGCCTACCTGCGCATGAGTTCATGGTGGTCGCCCGGCCTGCTGTCGGTGCCGGCGGCCGCATTCCTTCACGGTGGGTATGATTTCCTGGTTCTGGCTGAGCCGCTCGCTGCCCTGCCACTGTCGGCGCTGCTGATGTTGGTGATCTGGCTATGGCGCATCCTGCTGATACGCGGGCTGCACAACCAAAAAGGCTACGAAGCGGAATGCGCTATTTGCGTGGTGATTGCCAGCGCAGAGGGGGATGCTCGCGGCGCGTCGCGGCAGCCTCCTGCCGAACCGCATAACGCCGGGTAACGACGGCCGCCTCAGGCGTGGTTGTACGGATCGCCGCTATCGGCAACGGTTTCAGGCTCTTCCAGCCGCAACTCGGCAAGGCCATCCGGCTCGTCCATGAGTTCATTGCAGCGCTTCTGAACTTCCGAAAGCTTCAGCGAAACGTACGATCGGGAAAGTGGTGTGTCCATAAGTGTATTGACAGGTCTGTAGCCGTTGCTGGCGTTGCTGTCGCACTCTGGCGACAGGCTCGTTTGTCGCAGTATAGAGACGGTCAATAACCGAAAATGTGACGTGACTCACATTTTCTCCGTACATATATCGCTTTTTCAATAAGTTATGTCATCTACTGGTTCTATTGTATGAACTTGCTGCAGGCAAAAAAAGGTCCGCTTGCGCAGACCTTTTATTTGCCCTGCTTCGGTTCTGTCAGGGTTTCAGGCGATTGTACACGCCCATGACGATTACGGTGCAGGCCGCCGCGTTGAACAGCATGCTGACGCTGCCGAGCAGCATGGTGAGGTACGCGCCGATTCCCCAGATCGGTTGCAGCGCGCCGTGCACCATCGCCAGCGCGAGGGTGCCGATGAGGAACCGCGACGCATATTCTTCCTCAATAAAGTAGCCGCCGACCAGGCCGGCGAGTGCCACGATGGCGGCTTCCTCCGGCAGATCGACGAACGCCGCAACGATTGCGATCAGCAACGCGACCAGCCGAACAATTTTGCTCAGTCCCATGATTAACCCCTTGTGTGCCTTTAATTTATTGTTTTTGTTTTGGCAGCGTGATGCTGCCGGTATCAAGCGTCGAACGTAGAGCGTTAAACGTAAGGCCCGGGCAGTCTACCAGACTTTCGTTGATTACAATTAAGGTCTAAAAAAACAAGAACTTACGATCGAATTTCCGGCAAATATTAGTGCAAGCGGTCGATTTGGCAACCACGCGCAGCAGACGCTCAGTAGCGCAGCAATGCCGATCCCCAGGTGAACCCGGCGCCGAAGGCCTCGAACAGCAACAGGTCGCCCCGCTGGACCCGGCCGTCTCGAACCGCGACATCGAGCGCCAGCGGGATCGAAGCGCTCGATGTATTGGCGTGCCGATCTACCGTGACCACCACCCGCTCCATCGGCAGGTCGAGTTTCCTGGCCGCGGCCGAAATAATGCGAAGGTTTGCCTGGTGCGGAATCAGCCAGTCGATGTCCCCGGCTTCGACCTTGTTCACGGACAGCGTTTCGCGGGCAATGGCGTCCAGCACGCCAACGGCCGCTCGAAACACCTCGTTCCCTTTCATCTGTATAAAAGCCTGCTCCCTTTGCACCTGTTCATAGCCCTTGGAAATGCCTGCTGGCACATGCAACAGCTCCTCGTGTTGCCCGTCCGCATGAATATGGGTCGACAGAATGCCGGGTTGGTCCGATGCGCGCAGGACTACGGCGCCGGCCCCGTCGCCGAACAGCACACAGGTGCCACGATCCTGCCAGTTGATGATGCGCGAGTACATTTCTGCACCAATGACCAGTGCGCATTGCGCGCCTCCGGTTTTGATGAACCGATTCGCAATATCGAGTGCATAAATGAATCCGGCACAGGCGGCGTGAACGTCGAAAGCGGCGAATCCACTGATGCCGAGGCGGCGCTGCAGAATGCAGGCAGTGCTCGGGAATACTTTGTCCGGGGTGGTCGTTGCGATCACGATCAGGTCGATCTCCGCCTTATCCACCGCGGCCATCGAGAGCGCCTGCAATGCGGCTTCGAGTGCCATGTCCGAGGTGGTTTCGTCATCCGCGGCCACGTGACGGCGCTTGATGCCGGTGCGCTCCTGAATCCATTGGTCCGAGGTGTCGACCAGCGCCTCGAAATCCTTGTTGGTCATTACGCGGCTCGGCAGGTACCCGCCCGTGCCGGCAATGCTCGAATATTTCATCGTATTGACCCTGGCCTAGCGCTGCATGTACGCAGCAATCCGACGTACGGTCGGGTGATCGAACAGGTCGGTGATGTCGATTTTTCCGGGATACTTCTGGTCCACCGCCAGCATGATCTCGGTAAGCGTGAGCGAACTGACCCCGGTTTCGAACAGGTTGTCATCCGGGCCGATATGGCGGTCGCGGACAAAGTCGCGGCAAATCGCCAGCAGGTCCGCAACCATCGGATCGGGCTCGGCGTCGCCGCGCACAGTGCTTTCCATCAGGTTGGCCAGCTCCCGCAGAGGCCCGGCGAATTCACCGTCCAGGTATGCTGTCGCCAACAGAGAACGCTGCACCTTGCCGCTGGTCGTTTTGGGTATTCTCGGTACGGGCACGACCTGTTCCACTTCCAGCCCGGCATGAGCGCCGACGCGCTGGCGCACCTGTTCGACCAGCGGAACGAACGAGGCAATATCCTGACGATACAGCAGGAATACTATAAGTTGTTCGACCGCACTGTTCGCCGGCCGAATACCGCAGACCACAACTTTGCCGAGATCGAATCCTTCGATACCGGCAACAATTTCCTCGAGATCGTGCGGATAGTAATTCTGGCCATTGATGATGATGATGTCCTTGACTCTGCCGGTAACGACCAGTTCGCCATTGACTCTTACGCCCACGTCCCCTGTTCGCAGCCATCCGTCCGCCGTAAACAGCGCATTTTGCGCGTCCTCCGCGTGATACAGGCCACGCGTGATACTGCCGCCATGCAACTGAATATGGCCGATGCGACCGTCCGCAAGCATCGTATCGTTGTCGTCGGCGAGGCGCAGTTCGACGTCGCGAACCGCCGGCCCGAGTTTGAGGAAGCTGACTGCGTTCGCGTGCCCTTCCGTTACTGGCTCGTAGTCCGCACCGATTTTGAGCGAGTGCCGGTTCGCAATGATTCGCGAAAAGCTGTGACCCGGTTCCGGCATCGTCACTGCAAGGGTCGCTTCCGCCAACCCGTACACAGGATGCATGGTGTTGCTTTTCAAACCGCTGGGCGCGAGCGCCTTCAGGAATTCCCTGCACAGGTCCCAGTAAATCGGTTCGGCGCCGTTCAGGATCAGTTTGACGCGGCTAAGGTCGAGGCCCGGCAATCCCTTGCGTTCGTAAAGTTTCAGAAAATGCTTGTAGCCGAAGTTGGGCGAACACAGCTGGGTCGAACCGAGCTCACTTGCCTTGCTCATCCACAGCAGCGGGCGACGCACGAACAGGCCGGTGTCCATAACGGCATGATTCATACCGGCCGTAAGTACACTGAGATGATAGCCGATCAGCCCCATATCGTGCGTCAGGGGCATCCAGCTCAAAGCATGATCGTCCGGTGTGAAGCGCAATCTTTCGATGATCGCGCGAAGATTGGTGCATATATTTGCATGAGTGAGGCAAACGCCTTTCGGGTCGCTCGTTGAACCGGACGAGTATTGAATGAATGCGAGGTCGTCCGGCCTGACCTTTGCAACCTGTCCTGGCTGCCCGGATTCGATTGCGCCCATCAGGATGGAATTCTGCTGCAATGAGTTGCGCACGCCGGGAAGATTCTGCGATTCGGCCAACGCCTTCAGCCGCTGCAGCAGCTCCGGGTCGGTGTAGAGCGTACCGCGGCGCATTTGTTGCAGAATACGGAACAGCTTCAGCCGGTGTTCGTCGCTGATGCCGACAGCAACCGGCACCGGCACGATGCCACCGAGTATCGCTGCCCAGAACGCGACGACGAACTGTTCGTTCGACCTGCTGAAGATGACAAGTTCGTCGCCTGGCATCATCCCGCGTTTCTGCAGGACACCGAGGAGTGCGATCGAACGGTTCCATATTTCGTCGAAGGAAACGGTCGACTCGTCGTCTTCCCCGTCGATCAGGCAGAGCGCCCGGTCGCGCTGCCGGGCGGCTGCAAGGATGTCGATCAGGCTGTTGTATAGGATCATCGCGGGTTTCCGGCGCGGCGGGCCCGGTCAACTCCGCTTGTGGCCAAGTTCATGATAAGGCGAAAGTTTCAGGCTCTGAATTTCACGTATACAGGGAATAGTACATTGACCCGCATGGAACCGGTACTGCAAACTCGCGCGCCTGAACGGGTACGCCCGACCGGTATATTGCGATTTTCATGTCCAATTCAGCTACCTGCCTGCAAACTGAGGTTTGTTTGAGTGGTGCGGTGCCGTTTTGCAATTGTTCGGCAGGAGTCACGCGGACGACAATGATTGACGACAAGACGACCAACGATTACTCGCATGTCGATGCGCGCCTGAGTCCGAACTCGCGACGGCGTCGATCGCTTGTTCGGCGTCTGTATTTTGCCATCGGCATGCCGATACTGCAGCTTTTGCTCACCCTGTTGTTCCGCAGCTACAGGATTCAGCGGATCATCGGGGAGGACGAATTCTCGCAGG
>CAYXKM010000005.1:0-10917 GCA_964465665.1 uncultured Woeseiaceae bacterium | reverse complement strand
GCGGGCCGATCCGGACGGCCGGCCGAATAAGCGATGCTGCCGTCACCGGCAACGGAGAAACCGCCGCTGGTGTAGGGCCTGCCGATATCCACTCCGCCGGTGTCATCGGTAAGTGCCTGGATCCTGCCATCCAGTACAAGGCTTGCGATCACGGAACGGCCGCGATCGTCGTACTGTATATACAGTTGCTTCGCGTTGCCGGCCCACTTCACATCGTCGATGGACCTGTCGAAATCGCCGCTCACGTTTCGCGATATGCCGTCGGCAACATTTATGAGGTATACGCTACTGTTGTGGTAGCCCAACTTTTTGTCATCGTAACCGCGATAGGCGATGAACTTGCCGTCCGGGGACCACTTCGGCGACTGGTCCGGCCCGACGCGATCGGTCAGCTTTTTCATCTCGCCGCTTGCCACATCGACGGTCCACAATTCGGACTCGGACGGTTGCTCGATCGGGTTGTCGACCCGGTTGGCCGAGAACACGATGCGCTTGCCATCCGGTGACCAGCTCAGGGAACTGTCATGATCGTAATCGCCGCTGCTGAGCTGCCGCGGCGTACCGCCTTCGGCCGGTATCACGAAAATGTGGGTGTAGCCAGGCTCGAGATACCCTGCACCGTCGACGCGAAACGGCAGGTTGTCGATGACTTTCACCGGAGGCGCCCACTCTGCGTCTTCGGGTTTGGGCGGCGGGTCGGCGAGTGTTGCGGCCTCGGATTCGACCAGCATGGTGAAGGCGATCTGGCGGCCATCCGGCGACCAGCTTATCGACCCCGGACTTTGCTGCAGGTTCGATAGAAGTGCCGTTTGTCCGGAATCCATCCAACGCACGTGCAGTTCGGCGGCGCGTTCGCCTGCTTCCGTAACGTATGCAATCCGGTCGCCCTCCGGTGACCAGCGCGGACTCGAATAACCCTGGGTACCGGACAACAGCGGGCGATGATTACTGCCATCCGCATTGACCACCCAGATGTTCGACAATGCTCGATCCGTCATGATGTCCATCGAGCGCCGCAGGTAGGCGACCTGCCTGCCGTCCGGTGAGAGCTGCGGGTCCGCGGCGATCTCGATCTCGAACACATCGATGTTGCGTATCGTGCGCTTATCCGTGCGCTCATCCGTGCGCTCATCGACCTCTGCGGCCACGCCCACGCCCGCGACCAACAACATGCATACGGCCCATCTGCTCCCCACGATTATCCCCTTCTGTTGTTCTGGTGCTGTCGCAAGGACCTGCGATCATTGCGAAGACCCGATCATCGCACATCCGCGGAATGCGGCGCCAAAGCCGGCAGCTGCTTCGGCCAGGTCTGTACACTTACGGTTTAACATGTTGTTTTATAATGGATTTATGGCCCTGACTTTCGGATTTGAAAATCCGTGTCGCGCAGTTCACCATGTCTCGCTTTGCCGGCTCCGATCCGGCGAGATCCCGTCGATCATCAAGGACCTGACATGTCTCCGAGATATTCGTTTTGCGTAGTTTTGCTGCTCGTCGTCGCCGCCTGCAGCAAACCGGACAGCTCGGGCGACGCAGCCGCATTGCCAGTCCGCTACGTCGCCATCGACCTGCAGCAAATGGACACGGCCGAGGGACTTGCAGCCGTTTGCGGCTCCGAGGAAACCGCCTCGCGCGATCACCTGAAGACTCTCGAAGATTTCGATGGCACAGCCACCATGGACGGATACCTTGAGTCGCTGAACAGCCTGACTGCCAGCCTTTCGAATGTATCGAGCGCTGCGCAAAGCCTCGGCAGCGTGCACCCGGACGAGGCAGTGCGCGATGCCGGCGACGCCTGTGCGCAGAGTCTCGCCCGTATCAATACGGACGTAAGTCTGTCACGTCCGGTGTACGAGGCTGTCAGCAGTATCGATGTGTCGGATGCCGACGAAACGACGCGATATTCGGTTTCGAAAATGCTGCTGGGTTTCCGCTTATCGGGAGTCGACAAGGACGACGAGGGTCGCGAGCGCATCCGCGCGCTGAACGACGAAATCGTCGCCATCGGCCAGGATTTCGACCGAAACATTCGCGAGGACGTTCGTTACCTGGTTCTGGATTCTGTCGATGGCCTGGCCGGACTGCCCGATGATTACGTCGCGGCACACCAGTCCGGCGAAGACGGGAAGATTCGTATTTCAACGCAGTATCCGGATGTATTCCCGTTCTTCGAATACGCCGAAAGCGACGAGCTGCGCAAGGAGATGCTCTCCATCTACTTGAACCGCGGTTATCCGCAGAACGAGGAAATACTGAATAAACTCCTGGTGGCGCGCTACGAACTGGCGCAACTGATCGGCTACGACAACTACGCTCAACTGGTCACGGCCGACAAAATGTCCGGTTCACCGGAACGCGTACAGGCATTTCTCGATCAGCTGAAAGGCTACACCGCAGAATCGCAGGACCGGGAATACGAGATGCTGCTCGCACGGCTGCGCCAGGACCGACCGGATGCGGAATCACTGCAACGCTGGCAGACCAGTTACATCGAGGAAAAGGTACGCCGCGAACAGTTCGATGTCGATTCCAAGATTGTTCGCCAGTACTTCGGTTACAACAATACCCGTGACGGTATTCTTGAAATGGTGCAGGACCTGTTCCAGGTGCAGATCGAGCCGTGGGACACCTACACCTGGCACGAGGACGTGAAGGCTTACCAGCTGGTCGACGGAGACGACGTCATCGGCCGCTTTTACCTCGACATGCATCCGCGAGAAGGCAAGTACCAGCACGCCGCCATGTTTCCTTTCGTCAACGGTATCGAAGGGCGGCAGTTACCGGTTGCCGGGCTGATCTGTAATTTTCCGCCTGGCGACGGCGCAATGCAGCACGCGCAGGTCGAAACGTTTCTGCATGAATTCGGGCACCTGATCCACTGGTTGTTTGCCGGGCATCACCGCTGGGACAACGTCAGCGGCATCGCCACGGAGTGGGATTTCGTCGAGGCGCCGTCGCAAATGCTGCAGGAGTGGGTCTGGGACTACGACACGATCTCGCGGTTCGCGAGAAACGCCGAAGGCGAGCCGATACCACAAGACCTGTTGGAGCGCATGGTGGCCGCGCGTGACTTCGGTCTCGGGATGGGAACCCGGCGACAGCTGAACTATGCTGCGCTGTCGCTGAACCTTTACAACCGGAATCCCGAGAACATTGATATCGATGCCATGAGCCAGGAAATCGAGCGCGAGTTCACGCGCTTCGAGCCGGTCGAGGGCACGCACTTTTATACCTCGTTCGGACACCTGAACGGTTACTCGGCCATTTACTACACTTACCAGTGGTCGCTCGCGATTGCGACCGACATGTTCACGCGCTTTCAGGAACAGGGGTTGCGCGATGTCGAAGTGGCCAGGGCGTATCGCGACAACGTGCTGTCGCAGGGCGGCACGCGCCCGGCGCAGAAACTCGTCACCGACTTCCTCGGTCGCGAGATCAGTTACAAACCGTACGCCGATCGGCTGAGCGGCACGAAGAAAGCCAAATAGGTCTCTTGATATGTTGAACAATGTGTTTCGTCTTGCCGTCCTCGCCAGCAGTATGTACCTGGCTGCCTGCAACCATACCGACACATCGTCGGACGCTGCGCAGGCCGATGCGCGATTTCAGGCCGAGATCCGCTGGACCAGCTACGGCATCCCGCACGTAAAGGCCGATGACTGGGGCGGCCTCGGTTACGGGTTCGCCTACGCTCACGCAACCGACGCAGTTTGCGTGTATTCCAGGGACGTTGCGATGGTCAACGGCGAGCTGTCGGCGCATCTCGGTCCGGGTGGAGGAAATTTCGAAAGCGACGTGTTTCACCGGGCCATCGTGACGGACGAGAAACTGCAGCACTTCGTTGCCGAACAGACAGGCGACATGGCGCAATTTTCCGAAGGATTTGTTGCCGGCTACAACCGCTTCCTCGACGATCATCGTGGCAAGCTGCCGGCAAGCTGCAACGATGCGAGCTGGGTACGGCCGATTACCGCTGCCGACGTCGCAAGAGTGACCGTCAGCATCGGCATACGCTACGGGCTCGGCCAGTTCCAGAAAGACATGACGCGCGCCGCACCGCCCGGCGAGCCCGTCGCCAGAGGTGACACGCGGTTTGACTGGCCACAGGGGATCGGCAGCAATGCCATTGCGGTCGGCAAGGCTGTGAGCGAATCGGGTCGAGGCATACTTTTCGGCAACCCGCATTATCCGTGGCAAGGCGCATCGCGGTTTCACATGATTCACACGACGATACCCGGCCAGCTCGACTCGATGGGCGCCGGATTGCTTGCAACGAACTTCATCGGCATCGGATTCAACAAGGACGTTGCCTGGACGCACACGGTATCGACTGCGCTGCGTTTCACAATTTACGAGCTGGCGCTCAATCCGGATAACTCTATGCAGTACCGCTATGCCGATGGCATGCGCGACATCCGTCCGTTGGTCGTCAACGTCGATGTGCTTAATGAGGACGGTACGAATGGAACCCGGCAGCACACCGTATACATGACGCATTACGGCCCGCTCATCGTCAGCGATCAATTGCTCTGGAATGCGACCCGCGCGTATGCCATCCGCGATGCCATCATCGACAACACCGCAAGTACTGCGACGTACATGGCCCTGAACAAGGCGCGCTCCGTCGATGACATCGAAGCGGCCATCAGCCTGCAGGGCGTCTACTGGACCAACACCATCGCCGCGGATCGCGAAGGCAAAGCACTCTACGCGGACATTTCCGGCACGCCGAACGTCGATGAACAACTAATGGAGCGCTGCGGCGTGACGGTCGACGGCATTCCGTCCTACATCGTAGTGCTTAACGGTGCCGAGCCAGGTTGCGAGTGGGTGAATGACCCTCGCAGCAAAGTGCCTGGAACGTTGCCGGCGGAATCGATGCCGCGCATCAAGCGCGACGACTACGTGACGAATTCCAACGACAGTTACTGGCTTGCCAACCCGGCAGCGCCGCTTGAAGGCTATTCGCCGATCATCGGTGCGGAGCGTACAGAGAGATCGCTGCGTACGCGGGCCGGCCTGACGCTCGTGCGGGAGCAACTTGAAAAGGACGGGAAGCTTTCGCCCGCCGAAATTCAGAAGATGCTTTACAGCCATCGCAATTACGGTGCCGAGCTGCTGCTCGACGACGTGCTCGAGGTTTGTGAGGACGGCGATGCCGCCGACATCTCCGCAAGCTGCAATGCGCTTGCGGCGTGGGACCGGACCGCCAACGTTGACAGCCGTGGCGTGCCGGTGTGGATCGAGTTCTGGAGAATCGCAAGCGGCATCGAAGGTGTTTACAGCGTCCCGTTCGATCCCTCCGATCCGGTTGATACGCCGCAAGGCATTGCACTACACAAACCGGAAGTCCGACAGGCTGTACGCAAAGCGCTGGCGGATGCGCAGGCCGTGCTGCAGGATGCCGGCATCCCGCTGGATGCACCTTGGGGCGAGCTTCAGTTTGAGCGCAGGAACGGTGACAACATTCCCATCCCGGGCGCACCGGGATCGTCCGGTATGTTCAGCTACATTATTTCGAAACTGAGCAAGGGCGAGGGGTACACGCCGGTCATCACGGGCAACAGTTATATACAGGTCATCTCATGGGACGGGGCGGGAGAGCTGCAGTCAAAGGGCATGCTCACTTACTCGCAGTCACCGGAACCGGAGTCACCGCATTATGCGGACCTGACAGAATTGTATTCCCGTGGGGAGTGGATCGACTTCCCGTTCAGCGAGGAGGAAATTCTAGCGGATCCGAACCTGAGAACACTTACGCTGAGCGACAATTCTCCCTGAAAACAGGCTGAAGCCTGACTGCAACAGTCCCAGGCCCAGCCTTTGTGATTCTCGCGCCATGCGACGTTACTGCTTCGAGCCGCTGGTAACCGCTTCCATGACACGGTCGAGATTAAAGCTGCCGGGCTCCTGCCGTGGCGGAAATTCCTTGAAGCTCTGGAGCCATTGCGCAACATAGCCGCCGGCCGGTGCGATGAGGAACGCGCGGTCGATGCGCCATTGCCCATAACCCATACCCTCGTGGTCAGCCCGCTCGAAAGGGTCGCTGCGGAGGTTGAACAGCTTCGGCAGTCGAAGCTCGACGAACGGTTCCTGCCAGACGTCGAATCCGTGACCACGCTGTTCGAGGAACACCATCTTCCAGTCGTCATAGCGCAGGGCCGCAACATTGCCGTCGTCGGTCCAGTAGATGAACTCCCTGCGCGGCCATTCGGCCTCGCCTTTCAACGCAGGCAACAAGTTGTAGCCGTCGATGTGGACCTTGTATCTCGTTTTGTTGGCTGTCAGGCCTTTCAACAGGTTTTCCTTGACGGCGCTGTCACCGGCTGCGGCGAGCAAGGTCGGCAACATGTCCTCGTGGGCACCGATGTCGTTGATCACGGTGCCGGGCTCAATGACACCGGGCCAGCGGATGATCGTGGGAACGCGATAACCGCCCTCCCAGTTCGTGTTCTTCTCGCCGCGAAACATCGTGGTGCCGCCATCCGGCCAGCTCATGGTCTCTGCGCCGTTGTCGGTCGAGTACATGACTATTGTGTTCTGATCGAGGCCAAGTTCCTTAAGCTTCGCCAGCACCTGCCCCACATGGCCATCGTGCTCCACCATGCCATCCGGGTAGATGCCGAGACCGGTCTTGCCTTTGGACTCCTTCTTAAGGTGCGTCCAGATATGCATGCGCGTGGAATTCCACCACAGGAAAAACGGTTTGTTAGCCTCGCTGGCGCGCTCCATGAAGTCGAGCGCCTTCGCGGTGACCTCCTCATCGATCGTTTCCATGCGTTTCTTCGTCAGCGGGCCGGTGTCGGTGATCCGGCCGTCCGCGAAACTGTGGATGACGCCGCGCGGGCCGAATCTTTTCTTGAACTCCGGGTTGGTCGGATAGTCGGGATTCTCCGGCTCTTCTTCCGCATTCAAGTGATAGAGGTTGCCGAAAAATTCGTCAAAGCCGTGGGCCGACGGCAGCATCTCATCTCGGTCGCCGAGATGGTTCTTGCCGAACTGCCCGGTCATGTAACCCTGCGCCCTGAGGAGAGTGGCAATGGTCGGGTCTTCCTTTTTCATTCCCTCGGGCGCGCCAGGCAGGCCGACCTTGGTAAGGCCGGTGCGAATGGGCGACTGCCCGGTTATGAATGCCGCGCGGCCGGCAGTGCAGCTCTGCTGTCCGTACCAGTCAGTAAAGATCGCGCCTTCCCTGGCGATACTGTCGATGTTGGGCGTCCGGTAGCCCATCATTCCCATGTTGTAGGCACTTATGTTGAACTGGCCGATGTCGTCGCCCCAGATGACGAGAATATTGGGCTTCGCCGTTTGTGCGTTCGCCGTAACCATAAGCAGCGGCACCGCGATCACCAGCACAAGCATTGCCCTCAGCATGGCCCAGGAATATTTCCTCATAGGTCCTCGCTTGCGCTTACGGATTATTGTTGCTGGTTCGACTGGAGCATCGGAGTATCTGCCCCGCGGACCGCACTGACAAGAGGCATACGCCTGCAATCAGCCTGTTGACCCAGCGGGTTCAGCCGAGCTGAAACGCGCGCGGACTTTTCTGCGTCCAGCGCTTGAACGCCCGCGAGAAATTGCTTTGGTCGGAGAAGCCGAGCAGGTAGGCAATCTGCGCGTGCGACAGTTTGCCCTGCCGCAAGTATTCTTCGGCAAGGTTTTTGCGTGTGTCGTCGAGGATGTCGCGGTAGCTGGTGCCTTCTGCCTGCAGCTGGCGCTGCAGCGTGCTGGTACTGCGGTGCAGGCGGTTCGCCACCTGGTCCTGGGCGGCCTTGCCGGAAGGCAACAGGGAAACCAGCAGGCGCCGGACCTGCGATGCCACTTTGTGCGGATCCATCGTCTCCAGGTACTGCTCCGCAATGCGATCGGTGGCTTTGGCGACATCCGGCGTGCTGCCGGCCAAAGGCGCTTCGAGCGCGGTCTTGTCGAAATACAAAACACCGACCGCACAACCGAAAGCAATGTTCGGACCGAGATGTTCCCTGTAAGCCTGCGGGTGCACAGTGTTCGGACAGGTCAGGTCGACCCTGAGCGGCCGGACTTTTTTGTGCGACACCAGGTCGCAAAGTTGGAGCACGGCGGTCATGCTGGCATCGATTCCTTCCTTGGGGGGCCTGTGCGCCTCGTCGGGAAAGCAGGCCGACACTGCGTAGCAATCATCCTTTTCACGTATATCCAGCTCGACTGCAGCCGTCGATACTACCCGCATGTAGCGTTGAACCCGCAGCAGGGCGCCGAGCAGGGTATCCGATGCAAGCCACGAAAACCCCAATGCGTAATAGTGTGCCGGCGTAATGTGCCAGCCGGTTTTAAGCCCGATCGTTGGATCCCCGGTCGCCGCAACGGCTGCGGCCCAAAGTTTCTTCATAACCGATAGCGGATACCGGCTCTGAGGCGAATGGGTTTGTTTCATGTCGATGCCGGCCGCGCGAAACACCGGCTCCGGATCTATGCGGTACTCGTCCCTGAGTGCAGCCGCCAGGACATTGGTGGTCATTGCAAGCGTTGTCGGTTCGTAGAGCATAGTTGCGCGTTATTGAATCGAAGATGACTGCTATAGACAAGCCGGCGCCAGGCCTTCCTCGTATGTTGCGCTCATGTCAGAAACGCCGGTGCAATTGTCCCTCGATACCGCCGATGCGGTCGCAAGGGCCGCACATCTCTGGATTCGCAGCCTTTGCCGCCAGGAAAACGACGAGCTGGAACACCAGGCGGTCGCCGGCGGCCTTGTGGCCGGACTGTGCGAACGCCTCGACCTCGACCCGAGAATTACCGACCTCGTCGCCTACGTGTATGCGCTGCTGGACGATCAGGGCAGTCAGGCGTTGCCGATCTCGAGAATGATGCTGGAGCGACCGGTGCCAGAGAACTGCCGCAATGCGTGGCAGCGCGGAAAACGCGAAGCGGCGGCGATCGTCGAAATGCTGACGTATCACCGTCACGCTTAGCGCGCAATTACACCGGGATCGGGACACGGCGACACGACGGTATGCTTTTCGAGCGAGTTAAGACTTCCGAGCGAGAAAGGCATGGCGTCGTGTCGCCGTTCGCGCAGCCCATTTCATTGCGTTACGCGATTGCCCGCAACGTACACATCGCGAATCGAGCGCGTTGCGAGTATGTCCTGCAACGGGTTCTGCGTGAGTACGACAAAGTCCGCCCACTTGCCGCTGGTCAACGTACCGACATCCTCGAGCCCCAGGCATTTCGCAGCTATCGAGGTCGCGCTCTGCAGGATTTCCTGCGTCGTCAGTCCGGCCTCTTTCATGAGAAAGAACTCGACGTGCTCGAAGTAACCCGGGAATCGGCCGGGAGGACCTGCGTCAGTGCCGAATGCAACCGGCACGCCGGATCCCTGCGCGATGCGCAAGTTGTCCTGCGCCTGCGCCAGTGCTTTGCGATATCCGGCTGCCAGCGGGCTGGCCGCCATCCGTGACATGAACTGCGGATCGCTGACCCGCTCGATCTCGCTTTGCTTTGCCCACTTCGCGAAAAACGGGTCGTCGAAAAAATCCGGCCGTGTTGCATACACGAACGTCGACATCTCCCGGGTCAGGGTCGGTACGTAACACACGCCGCTTTCATACAGTTTCGCAACGAATGGATCATCGAGCGATTGGTCTCGCACCGAATGCGCGATCAGGTCGGTGCCAAGATCCAACAGCCGCGAAGCGTCGTCCTTGTAGAAAACGTGCGTGGCGACACGCGCGTCGCGGGCATTGGCGGTCTGGAATGCGGCTTCTATTGCCGGCCATGGCATTTTTTCCGCGGTGCCGAGATTGTCGTCGACGCGAATTTTCAGCCAGTCGACACCGGCCAGGACATTCGCGGCCGTCGTTTTCGCGGCAGCCAGCGGATCGGTATCCTCGATTACCTGTCCCGCAACGTATACCCGCGCATGACTGAGCGATGCACTGTCCTGCGCATCGCGTATAGATATGGCTTCGATCGGCTCACCGCCGAGACTGTTCACGGTTGTTACGCCATAGCTGGCATACAGGGCCAGTTCGTTGCGAATTCTCTGCGCGACATCGCTGACTTCATCCGGCGCCCAGTAACCCGACACGTGCGCATGTGCATCGATGAATCCCGGCACGAGCCAGGTGCCTGTCAGGTCGATGACCTGTGCACCATCGGGGGGTGCGCCGGTACTAATTTCGATGATGCGACCGTCCCGGACGATCATCACCGCGTTTTCGAGCACGCCTGCGCCCGTTCCGTCCCACAGGGTTGCGCCACTGAATGCGAGCGAACCTGCATAGGGGCTTGGCGGGGCAGGATCGGCTTCCGCTGCATCGACTGCCACATCCGCAGTGTCTGCAGATTGCGGCGGCTCGCTCTCGCCGCCGCAGGCCGCAAGGCAGCCAACAAGATACAAATGGAACAAAGGTCTCATCGTAGCGCCTCGTTGTCCGGAATCAGGTAGCCGGGTTGCCCTGTTTACGGTTGCAGATCCACCTGGTATCCGAGTGCAAACCTCAGGAACCGGGATATCTCGATCATATCCTTGCCCGAGTAGCGGATGGTGTGCGAGTTGACCCTTTCTACGTAGGGCAGATAGGACAACAGCTCGACCGGCCGATAGTGTTTAAGCGTCAGCTCGAGTTCGATCGGCGTGTCCAGCACGTAGGGTTTGAAATCCGCAATGCGATCGATCGCCGCTTTGGTCCGCGTACGAATGACTTCGTTGGCCGCTTCCGGCGTCATCGTCTGCGCAGAATGAAAGCCCTTTGCCCATTTGACGACCGCGCCTTCCATGTCACCGACGATCACCTGCGTCTCGGCGACGGCAACGTCGTCGCCGGAAATCATCACGACCGGCACGCCGAAATGACCCGCGATGGCTGCATTCATCGAGCCTTCCGACATCGAGATGCCATTCAGTCTCAAGTCGACGACGTTCGCGCTGGACAG
>CAYXKM010000004.1:0-9583 GCA_964465665.1 uncultured Woeseiaceae bacterium | reverse complement strand
CGGGTTGTAGCTGACACGCAGGTCGGTGAACATTGCAGAATCGAGATCGTTTCGGGCACCCGTATTAGGGTCCGCGATAATGTACATATCGTCCACCCAGCGGAATACAAGGGCACCGCTCCAGCGTTCCTTGACCCAATCGACGGTCGTGACGGCACGCCATTCCGGGAATGAGCGCTGGAACGTCTCCTGCGTATGCTCCCCGGTGCGATCCGTGACGGTCTCCGAACCACCGGTCAGACCGGCCGTCTTTTCCAGGTATTCGTTCAGGTACGTTGCATTCACCGTCAACCCGAACTGGCCGATGCCGAATTCCGGCGTCAGGTAGTTCACCATCAGGTCATAGCCGGACGCCTCGATGCCGCCGATGTTCTGCAACTGGTTGTCGATCAACCCGAGCTGGCCTGAACTCGTGCGCGGAACCGAATCGCAGAACACCGGACTCAGTGTGTTCACGCAGGCGCTTACGAGCTGACCCGGCGCCACGCCCTGAATGGCGTCGTCGATCTCCAGGTTGTAGAAGTCCAGTGACATGGTCAGGCCGGAGGTCCACTCTGCATCGTCAGCCCAGCTCGGGCTCCACACCAGTCCGGCTGTCCAGTTGTCGGACGTTTCTGGTTCGAGGGCTGAATTGCCCGCAGAAACCGCGGATTGTTGCGGGTTCAACTGTGCGAGGCCTTCCGGAACGCCGAGTGTGGCGCAGTTCGCCTGTATGGTCGCCGACTGCGGCGTGTCGCGGCCGCCGTTGGCGGAACCTACGATGGCCGTATAGTCCGCGCAGGGATCGAGGAACGTAAAGTCCTCTCGCGCCGCCCCGCCGAACAGTTCACCGATACCCGGTGCGCGGATACCTGTCGAGAACGACGCACGCAACGACAGTTCCTCGATCGGCCGCCACAAACCGCTGACCTTGTAAGTCGCTTCCGAGCCCGACGTACTGTAATCGGAATTGCGTGCGGCAACATTGACTTCGAGATAGTCAGCAAGCGGTGCCCCGGAGATCAGCGGCAGGCTCAACTCCGCGTAGTATTCCGTCACGTCGAACGAACCCTTGGTCGCGCCGGCCGGAATACCTGCCGTTTCGCCACGTTCGGCGATCGGGTCGGGGCGGTAGTCGCCGTCATGATCCCGGTACTCGATTCCTGCGGCGAAGCCCATGTCTCCTCCCGGCAGTGACATAAGGTCACCCGTGATGTTGAAGGCGAAATCCCTGAGCGTCTGGGTGCTGTAGTCGCGTTGTGTATACCCCACGAAGTCCAGCATTTCCTCTGTGATCGAGCCTTCTCCATTCGCACCCTGCCCACCGAAGAAATTGAACGGCACGCAGTTTGGCGTCGCTGCACAGACCGCCGGATCGCCCATCGCAACCTGCAGTTTGGCTGCGTTATGCGAGTTGTACTTCTCCTGGAAGCCACGATTGTCGCCGTACCCGGCGGACAGGTCCCAGTACATCGTGCGGTTGCCAGCGCCGAATTCACCCATGAGTCCGGCACTCAACATCAGCGCATCGACTTCCTGGAAGAACAGGCGCGGTCCCGATTCCAGGGGACGGCGTCCGAAAAATTCCAGGTTGCCGTTGGCGACTGACAGGTCCACACCGAACGGGTTGTAAGGATTCAAAGCCGAAATCACGAAATTGTCGTTGATGCGGTTACCGCAACCGTTGCCGAGACACAGTGGCTCCGGCGCCGCTTTGGTCGCCGATGAACGATTCGTGTAGGACCCGCGAATGAACATCTCCACCGAATCGGACAACAGGTGGGTCACGTTGCTGTACACATTGACGCGTTCGTTGGGCGTACGCAGGTAGTTGAACCCCGGTCCGTTGAAGTTGAACCTGTCTCCTGCGTCAAAGGCATTGAAATCGCCGCCGTTCGGGTCGAGTGGATCGAAGACCGGCAGCGGTCCCGTGCCATCATTCACAAAGCCGTCATTCAACGTACCATCCCAGAAACCGAAGTTCGGCCCAAGGACAAACCGGCCCTGCGGTGTAAATGACGAACAACCGGAACCCGGCACGTTGCAGGACGTGGCATCCGCATTCGGAAACGCCGAGCGGCTGCGATCGGCCGTTTCGACACCGCGCTCGTCCTTGTAGCTGACGCTCAAGGTTGCGTGCGTCGAATCGTTGCCGCCGCCCCAGAGACCGGCAATCTCATAGGATTCGCCGTCCTTTTCCGACAGGTAACTGCCGGCCTGCATGTCGATGCGGAAACCGTCGAAATCCTGGTTCGTAATGATATTGACCACGCCGCCGATGGCATCCGATCCGTAGATGGCCGATGCGCCATCCTGCAGCACTTCGACACGCTGGATCACGTTGTCCGGGATCGTGTTGAGATCGACCGTGCTCGGTACACCGGAAGCCGAGCCGCCGGCAATCCAGCGCCGGCCGTCAACCAGTACCAGGGTACGTTTGGCGCCGACGTTGCGGATCGCAAGTTCCACAGCGCCTGCGCCAATACCGGAGCCGTCCTGCGGAAAGCCGGAGTTGCCCGGCACATTGAACTGCGAGTTGATTGCAGAGCCGGAGATCGGCAGTGCCTGCAGTGCGTCACCCAGGTTGGTCGAGCCGGACTTGTTGATATCGTCACGGCTGATATCCATGATGGCCGCGGCTTCGTCGAGCGGGTTGCGCCGGATGCGTGACCCGGTCACCACAATCTCTTCGACTTCGGTCGCTTCCTGTGCATTGGCCGTCTGTACCTGAACGGCCGACAGGTTGAAGGCCAGGACAGTACACAGCGCCCCGGCCGTAGACACGAGATGTTTCATTTTCACTCCCCCAGAGAATCAGGCTGCGAGTCTTCTGAAATCGCTCGACCGCCGCCTGAGATAAAGAACACTGGCCCTGCCAACGGTGTCGTGCGTACACCACAACGAACACCGAAGCAGGACTTGGACATAGGGTAGCATGCGCCCGATACAAAGCAATGACAACGACCAGACCATTTGGTCCAGTGTCGTTCGTCGACTGCAACTTGTTGCAGCTACGCTACAAAAAAACGCTATCTGCTGTGCGAAAGCCTACGGCGGTTGCACTTCGCGCAGCCCGCGACGACAGTCGCCGAGTTCTATTTGCCGCCCATGAGTTCGTCGATCTCGGATGCATCACCGGTCAGCTCCCAGCGCACCAGTGCTATCGGTATGTTCCCGGTCCGGTTCAGCTCGTCGAAGAACCGCGACAGCTTCAGATTGCCATCCAGCTGTTTGCTGCGGTCGGCCAGCAGTCGTTCCAGCAGGTACTTGCCCGTAATGTAGCTCGTGCCGTAACCCGGCTGTCGCAGATACAGGTGCTGCTCGAAAAACAGCAGGTCGAGTTCCTTGCTCATCCAGTTTCGCGGCGTTTTCTCGGCATGAAACTCGCCGGCTTCCGCCATCGTCATGAGGTTTGCGTGCGCATACAGCGAACCGAGACCGCGGGCCG
This sequence comes from uncultured Woeseiaceae bacterium, assembly GCA_964465665.1. Classification (GTDB taxonomy): domain Bacteria; phylum Pseudomonadota; class Gammaproteobacteria; order Steroidobacterales; family Woeseiaceae; genus JAKEGN01. Next base: position 6,156 of record CAYXKM010000004.1, on the reverse strand, counting down.
CCCGTTGCGCCAGCATGATCCAGACAATTTCGCGGACGTGCGGATTGTCGTCGTACAACCCCGCATGCATGAACATTTCCTCGACACCGGTCGCCGTGCCTTCGTTTCGACTGTCGAAAATGTTGTACAGAACCGGCCCGCGCCGGACCGGGCTCGGGTGCGGTTCGAGATCCATCTGCGCCAGATCGAACCAGTGATAGAAATGCGTGTACAAGGTCGTAGGATCGTAGTGCATCGCGATGGCAAAAAAGTTTCGCTGCTCCAGCGGCACGAAGCTGCCCAGGTGTTCGCGTAACGCCGGCTCCATGTAGTCCTTTACCGTGAGGATCTCCTGCTCTTTCAGGAACGCCATGAACCGGCTTGCCGCCTGGTCGGCGCGCTCGTCGTATTCTTCCGGGCTGGTAACAGCCACGAGCGGCGGAACATTCCGGTTGCGATGTTCCTCGAGTTCGAGCGACGACCAGGCGCGATCAAGCTCGCGCTTCAGCAGCGTCACTTCCTGGTCCCAGGTCAACGGCACGTAGTGAACGTTTTGCTGGTACCAGGTGTAGTTTTCCTTGCCGATTCCCGAGGGTCCGGTCTTCGAAGGAGCCTGTTGCTCCAGCCAGGCAACAAATGAAGACGATGCATCGCTTGCGGCGGTCAGCGCGACGGCGAGTTCCGAATTGTTTGCAGCATCGACAGCCCGATGGATCTCTGCAAGGTTGTCGACCTGGTCGCGGATGTTCTTGATCCCGGCGACCCAAAGGTCACGAGCATTACCGGTCAGGTTGGCGCGCGCCTGCGTCAGCAATAGCGGGATCACGTTGAGATCACCGATCAACCGCTCGCGCTCATCCTCTGACAACGGCAATGAATAGGTCCAGAATTCCAGCAACGCATGATGCGACGGGCCTTCGTGTGCGGGCACGTCGCTCCTGCGCATCCAGACCGACTGATAGAACGCCGGGTCCCGTGCCCAGGATTTGAGAACCCGGTGGTTGAAATCGAAACCGTTCATTTCAGCTCGCACGACATGCCAGTCGACTTGCTGTTCGATGGGCCAGGCACTGATGTCCATCGCATTCAGCCGCGCCTGGTACTTCTTCAGTTCCTTGTGGGCCGCTGCAAATCGCTTCGCGGTGTAATCGGGCGCACCGTCTTTCAGCGGGGGCTGCTCGAACTCCCGCCAGTCCTCGAACAGTTGCAGCAAGTCCTGGTAACTTGTGGCGGCGAAACTGCTGCTCGCCATGCACAGGCCGACCACCAGCAATGACGCTGCAAGGCCTGCGCGAAGCCCCGAGGCTCGTGAACAAATTTTGATTACAGGCATGCGTCTCTCCCCGTATCACATTGTGGAATCGTTGTAGGTATCGATAGTCGCCGATGGCCGCGCGGTGCAAATGGCGGAAACTTGCTTTAGAGTCTGCGAGTGCACTGCATTCACAACGCGGATGCCGGTCTAGAGTAATCCACAAACCCAAGCAAAGCTCTATGAAAAAAGTTCCTTCCGATATCGACATAGCACAGGCTGCAAACAAACTGCCGATTACCGAGGTGGCAAGCAAACTCGGAATCCCGGCAAAGCACCTGATTCCCTACGGCCATGACAAAGCCAAACTCGGTTATGACTTTCTGCAGGGGCTGAATGACAAACCGAACGGTAAACTCATCCTGGTGACGGCCATCTCGCCGACTCCGGCAGGCGAAGGTAAAACCACGACGACCGTCGGGCTCGGCGACGGGCTATGCGCAATCGGCAAGAAAGCCATGATCTGCCTGCGCGAACCGAGCCTCGGGCCTTGTTTCGGCATGAAGGGCGGTGCGGCCGGCGGCGGTTACGCCCAGGTCGTGCCGATGACCGACATCAACCTGCACTTCACCGGCGATTTCCATGCCATCGGCGCGGCGCACAATTTGCTGTCCGCCGTCATCGACAATCACATTCACTGGGACAATGAACTGAACATCGACCCGCGCCGCATTACCTGGCGGCGGGTTCTGGACATGAACGATCGCGCCCTGCGCGATATCACGACGGGCCTCGGTGGCCCCGGCAACGGTGTGCCGCGGCAGTCGGGATTCGACATCACGGTGGCCTCCGAAGTCATGGCGGTCTTTTGCCTTGCATCGGATCTTGAGGACCTGCGCACGCGCCTCGGCAATATGACCATCGGTTACACACGCGACCGAAAACCGGTTACCGTGCGCGATCTCAAAGTCGAAGGCGCTATGACGGCGCTATTGCGCGATGCGTTCCAGCCCAACCTGGTGCAAACACTGGAGAACAATCCGGCGCTGATGCACGGCGGGCCGTTCGCCAACATCGCGCACGGCTGCAATTCCGTGATGGCAACCCGGACCGCCCTGAAGCTCGCCGATTACGTCGTTACCGAGGCCGGGTTCGGCGCGGATCTCGGTGCGGAAAAGTTTTTCGACATCAAGTGCCGCAAGGCCGGGCTGCACCCGGATGCCGTCGTACTGGTTGCGACCGCAAAAGCACTGAAAATGCACGGTGGGGTCGCAAAGGACGACCTGAAACGCGAAAACGTGAAAGCAGTCATAGCCGGCTGCGAGAACCTGGGCCGGCATATTCGCAACATCGGCCAATTCGGGGTGCCGGTAACCGTGGCAATCAATCATTTCGTTACCGACACCGCGGCCGAACACGAGGCGATAAGGAAGTACTGCACCGATTTCGATGTGCAATGCACAGTGTCATCGCACTGGGAACTTGGCGGCAAAGGAGCGGTTGTCATGGCCGAACAGGTGCTCGACGTGATCAAGCACCACCAGTCGCAATTTCGGACCTTGTACGATGACAGAACGACGTTGTGGAACAAAGTGCGGCACATTGCGCGCACCATTTACGGGGCGGAAGACATTATCGCAGACAAGAAAGTCCGCGAGCAGTTCGCGCAGTTCCAGAATGGTGGCTATGGCCACTACCCTGTGTGCATGGCCAAAACGCAATACAGTTTTTCGACCGACCCGCAGTTGCTCGGAGCGCCGAGCGGCCACGACGTGCCGATACGCGAACTGCGGCTGGCGACCGGGGCTGAATTCCTGGTAGTCATCTGTGGGGAGATAATGACCATGCCAGGACTGCCGAGAAGACCGGCCTCGGAGAATATCAGCGTCGACGCAAAGCGGAACATTACCGGGTTGTTCTGAAGGTCCGATCCGCAATTTGTCATCGGCATAGCCGATAATCTCGTCCTTAATATAGTCGTTTGCAGCAGTTTTTCCGCCCTACCCGGCGGGAGCCCCCGTGCACACTGGCAGCGATGAACGACGCGACAGTGACAGCCGGGCCGGACGAAAAACCCCTGTTCCGGGCAGAAGCTTTGCATTGCGCCAACGGCCCGGCGTACGGCCCGGCACTGATTGCGGCGCCGGTCAGTTTTTCGCTGGCAGCTGTCGCGGTCTGCTCCATTGCCGTCACTCTCATCGCACTGCTGGCATTCGGCCGTTACACGCAGCGTGAAACCGTCAGCGGCTACATTGCCGTCACCGACGGCGACATTCGTGTTTTTCCTCAGGCAGCCGGAACGGTGGCCGAACTGCTGGTCACGGAAGGCCAGTTTGTTACAGCCGGCTCGCCGTTGTTCTCGATGTTGACTGGCCGCAACGAGGGCATGCCGACCGGCGCGAGCAGGGAGATACTAGATGGTGTACTGGCCGAAAAGGCCGCACTCGATGGCCAGGCGGAGGAGCAAATGTCGTACTTTGCGGCCGAAGCAAGGCGCCATCGTCAGGTTATGCTGCGCCTGGACGAGCGCATGCCGGTGTTGCAACGGCAAGCGCAGCTTGCGCTGCAGAAAAACCGTATCCGGCAGCGCGATCTGCAGCGTGCGCGGGAGGTACACAGGCGCGGACACCTTTCCAAACGCGATCTCGATGCGGCAGAAGTTGCCGCAATCGACAGCGAGCTGGCGCTGCAGACCGCGCAACTGCAGATGTCCGACTTCGAATCCGCACGGCAGGAAACCCGATCGCAGTTCGATCAATTGCAAAACCAGGAACGGCTGCGGCTTGCGCAGATTGCCGAAACCGCAAGCCGGCTCGCACAACGGCGAAGCGCGATCGAGGCTGGTGTTACGCAGACCGTTGTGGCACCGGTCGACGGTCGCGTCAGTGTCATCCACATCATTACCGGGCAGGCAGTCTCGCCGGACACCCTGGCTTTGAGCTTGTTGCCCGACTCCGCGCAGTACTACGCCGAGCTGCTCGTACCCGGACGCAGCATCGGCCTGCTTGAAGAGATGGCCCGGGTGCAGTTGCGATTCGACAGCTACCCTTTCGAAAAGTACGGCCTGTACGGTGCGACGATCGACCGCATTGCCCGCTCGTTGCTGTTGCCGGGGGACGTGCAGGTCCCCGTGCCGGTGGTCGAGCCGGTGTACCGTGTGCGGGCGACGCTCGACCGGCAGCACGTGCGAATCGACGAGGCACAGCGTGCGCTGACCTCCGGCCTGACTTTCAAAGCCGACATTCTCGTCAGCGAGCGATCTTTGCTCGAGTGGCTGCTCGCACCCTTGATCAGTGCCGGCAGCCGGATCTGACAGTACGCCCTGTTCGTGCCCGGCCTCGACCTGAAATTTTTTTCCCGTTCTCGCGTACCGCTCTTACTGCAGGCCGAGGCAGCGGAATGCGGCCTGGCCTGCGTCGCAATGATCGCGAGCTTTTACGGCCGGCGGGTTTCACTGGCGGAACTGCGCCATCTCAAACCGGTATCACTGAAAGGGCTGGCACTTTCCGGTGTCATCGACGTCGCACGCGGCCTGCACTTGCAGGCACGTGCATTGCGCGTCGACTGTGCGGAACTGAAACAGCTCCAGATGCCCTGCGTTCTGCACTGGCGCATGAATCATTTCGTGTTGCTCGAACGGGTCACCGCTTTCGGTGTGCAAATCGCCGATCCGGCCGTCGGCCGCACGACCCTGTCGCACCGCCAGTGTTCGTCTCTTTTTACCGGCGTTGTACTTGAGTTGAAGCCAAACCGGGATTTTGCGCGCAGGCCGGAAACGCGGCGGCTGAAGCTCAGCGACCTGTTGCGTGGCCGTACCGGCATCATTGCGCCCTTGATGCAGATCCTGGCATTGTCGGTCGCGATTCAGGTATTCGCACTGGCAATGCCTGCCTACCTGCAGCTTGCCATCGATCAGGTCGTGCCTGCCCGTGACGTCCAGTTGCTCGCATTCCTCGCCATCGCATTCGGCGCCATCGCCATCGTGCATGCGGTTGCCACCGCATTTCGGGCGTGGTGCATATTCTACTTTGGTACGCGCCTCAATTTTGCCTGGACGTCGGACCTGTTTCACTGGCTGATCCGGCAGCCACTCCGGTTTTTCGAGAACCGCAGTGTCGGTGACATCCAGTCGCGATTTACTTCCATCCAGCCGCTGCGTGAGCTCGTGGCGAGTCGCGCTATCGAGACCGTCGTCGACGGCCTGATGGCGGTCACCGCCGGCATCGTCATCCTCTTCTATGGCCACACGATGGCGATTGCCGTGTTTTCGAGTGTCGCACTTTACGCGGGCATGCGTTTGGCGCTGTTCCCCCTTATCAATCAGCACTCCAGGGAAACCCTGGTCGCGGGCGCGTCCGCCGAATCCTGCCTGCTGGAATCCATCCGCGGCGCCTTGACCATCAAGAACCTGGGCCTCGAGCACAGCCGGCTTGTGCAGTACCGGAACCGCATCGCCGACGTCCTCAACGCATCCGCGCGGGTACGCCGGCTGACGGTAATCGAGAAAGCTGTCGAGATGATACTTTTCTCCGTGCAAGGGATAGTCGTCGTTTACCTGGGTGTGAGCGAAATTTTCCGCTCGCAGCTGACAGTCGGAATGCTCGTCGCCTTTCTTGCCTACTCCAGCCAGTTCTCGACACGTTCGGTCAGCCTGATCCACGGCCTGATGGACTTCCGCCTGATCCGCATACACCTCGACCGTATTGCCGACATCGTCGAATCGGCGGCGGAACCCGCATCGACCGCAACCGGCCGGCTGCCGATAAAGCGGCTCCCGCCGGCGGTCTCGGTCGAAGCATGGCAACTCTGGTTTCGTTACGGCCCCGATGAACGCTGGATCCTGCGCAATCTCTCCTTCGGTGTATCCCCGGGCGAGTGTGTCGGCATCGCGGCGCCATCGGGTTTCGGCAAGACGACGTTGCTCA
>CAYXKM010000003.1:0-5434 GCA_964465665.1 uncultured Woeseiaceae bacterium | reverse complement strand
TTGCCGGCATGAATTTGCTCGATTACTTTCGCAAAGTGTGGCCGGTGCTCACTTTCGCTTTTACCTCACGCAGTTCGGCCGCCACCATTCCGCTCAATGTCGAGACCCAGATCGACGAACTGAAGATACCCTCACCGATCGCCAATCTCTCGGCATCCTTCGGCGCCACCATCGGGCAGAACGGCTGCGCCGGCATTTACCCGGCCATGCTGGCAGTCATGGTGGCACCCACCATGGGCGTCGATCCGACCAGCCTGATGTTCATTGCGGGTCTTGCCGCAATCATCGCCATCAGTTCTTTCGGTGTCGCCGGCGTCGGTGGCGGTGCCACGTTTTCAGCGCTGATCGTACTGCCGGCAATGGGTTTCCCGGTCACCATCGCCGCCTTGCTGATTTCCATCGAACCGCTGATCGACATGGCGCGCACCGCTTTAAACGTCAATGGCTCGATGACTGCCGGCGTACTGACGAGTCGCTTGCTCGGGGCGCTGCCCGACGAGACTCCGCGTGCAACCGGCGGCTTGCCGCTTGCGGCTCGTGACTGATCATAGTGACTGGCGCGTGGCCATTTCTCCGGCCGGCCTGAAACCGAAAGCCCTGCGCATGACTATCCCCGCAGGACAGAAACCGGTGTAGGCCTGCTGGAACAGGTTGGCACCGACGAACACCGTCAGCCAGACGAAGCCCGGGTGCACAAACCAGGTCAGCGCAACCGACAAAAGCACCATGAAGCCGGCAAAAGCTTCGACAGCGCGCTCCAGTGACATTTTCTTTTCCACGCCAGGTCTCCTTAGTAGTTGTAACGCACACGCAGGTAAGCGTTGCTGGCATCCTGCATTTGATTGAAAAACGTCTGAGGTTCGTTTCCGCCGAACAGGTTTGCGCCTGCGGTGGCGGACCACTGGTCGCTGTGCCGGTAGGTAAACACCGGCCGCAGATAGAAATCGTCATCGCTCGGTGAGTAAAAAGTAAACAGCGACCAGATGTACCGGTCCCGTCCGGCGCGGTACGTCAGGCGATTGGTCAGCAGCTGCCGGTACTCGTCGGGCTCGTACGGCGGAAACGGCGAACTGTCCATCAGTGCCTCGTGATCGAGAGTCCACTCCAGGTAGTACTGCAAGCCGACCGAAAAATTCGGTCGGGCTTCCCATTCGTAGCCGGTGAGAAAGCGAAACTGGTCATTCGGCAGCCGGGGATCGTTGCCGTCGCGGTCGTCGGTTGACGCGTAATACGATACTTCCGCGTTCAGGAGCCCGGGTCCGGCAGAACGGCGCAAGCTCGCACCGAGCGACGTCAGCGGCGCAAAGGTCGGTTCGAGGTTTTCGGTCAGTGCGTTTGGTTGCTTGAAAAATCCGCGGTACGCGTACAGCGCATACTCGCGGCCTGCAACGGTGCGAAACAATCGCAGCGCGAACTCGCCGTTGGAAAATGACTCGTCCGGTTCGATGGCGGACAAGGGCGGATCCGGCGCCACATTCCCACCGGCGATCGGCGAGAAGAACGAAAAGCGCTCGCCGGTCAGGTAAACGTCCGGCTCGAATACCGGGGTCCACGAGAAATCGATGTTGACGGCTTTGGTGTACTTGCTGATACGAAAGGCATTGCCGGGCGCCTTGAGGTACTCGTCGTCGCGGCCGGCAAAAAAAGATACGAAATCTTTTGGAAAGAGGTCGTTGAGAAACACGAGATCGCCGGTGCCCCAGGTTTGGACCTGGCGCCCGATCTTGAGGTCGGTGCTCCCGCCGGTGGCGAACGCCAAGGTCAGGTCACGGATCTCGCCGGTCCATTGGCCTTCGATGCCGTCGTAGGCAGCATCCCCTTTGAAACCGACCGCGTAACGTCCCGGCTGCCATTCCCTTTCCAGGCGCCAGCGTATCTCCTCCAGCGTATTGCGATTGTCGATCAGCGGGTCGGCACTGAAGCGGGTACCGAGTCCCCCATCGAGAAAGCCGCTCCACGGTGACGCCTGTTCTTCATCCGCCCAGTCGTCGTCGCCCCAAGGGTCTTCCTGCGCGACCAGCGCAACCGGCAGCAGGGCGAGCAACAGGGCAGGGAGGAGCGGATACGCCATGGACCCGGCCGAATCTCAGTTTGCCGGCCGCTCGAGCCACTCACGCGGCGGGGCTCGCAGCGATCGCTCGGAGAATACGTCCGCCGGTATACCGATGTCGTATTGGATGTGGCGGAACTGCATGTCCGTCTGGCCGCCGCCTGCGAGATCCATGACCCTGCTCGTGGTCACCGTCGGATGTCCGCCGAATTCCTGCACCTCGAGGACTTCGACTCGCCGGTATTCCTTGCCGGCCGGGTTCAGGTACTCGATCTTCATCGGCAGGAAAGTCTCTTTGTCGATCCAGGTCGTGTAACTCGAGAACTCGACACTCGCGGCGTCTTTCGGCACGTGCGTCAGCACGTAATATTCATCCGTCGTTTCGAGCAGCTCGTGATCGTCATCGGTAGGGCGGCGACCGGATACGTCTTCATAAAAATAGTGGGCGCCGACAAAGCTGGTGCGTTTGTCGCCGGCGGATATGCGTTTGACCAGGTCGAGTCCCGGCAGGTACAGCCAGCGATCGTCGTCCCGGTCGATGTGCTTGTCGACCAGAAATGCCGTGCCACGGACGTCCGACGGCTGGCTGAACACCACCAGGAACTGCTGGTCGCCGCCCTCGGCAACATTTCGCCTGAGTACCGCAAACTGGCGGCGCTGTTGTCGTCCCTGTGCGTCAATGATGATCATCCGCACTTCGGACCGGCCATCCGCTCCGGCGTAATACGCAGCCAGGTTGGCGCGTGCGACGATTTCGTCTGCGTCTGTGAGCACCTCGGCCTGTGCGGCGACAGGCAACAACAGCGCAATCAGGCAGTGCACGATGGTTTTCTTCACGAGTGAGACTCCTGTAACGGTATGGTCGCGCCGGCCGGTGCCGTCGCGGGTCTGTCGTCCGGGCGGACCTTCTGGAACAACCGCGGCATCAACGACATGATCGCCGGCAACAACACCAAGGTCGTCAGCCCGGAGAGGAACATAATCGCGGCCATGAATGCACCGACGGTGATGTAAGGGACGAGTGGTGCAAAAAACAGCGGCGTGAATCCTATGGCAATGACTATCGCGTTTCGTGCGATGGCACGCGCCGGTTCCTCGAACACCTTTTCCGCCGCGACTGCGAAGGAACCGCTGGCCTGCGACAAAGCGCGCATGCGCTCGATGAAGTGGATGGCAAAATCGACGGACAGGCCCAAGGTCAGTGACGACAGGACTGCGATCGGCATGTCATAGTCCTTGCCGATCCAGCCGATGGCGCCGTAAACGCCGAGTATGGTGACCGACAGCGGAACCATCGAGAGCAGGCCGAGACGAAAACTGCGAAACAGCAGGATCATCATCACGAACACCATCGCGAATGCGCCCATCAGGCTCATCAGCATGCCGTTGACCATCGCGTTCTGCCACACGACATTGATAAAGGTTTTGCCGGCCCAACGCGCTTCGACGTTGTCCGGCAGGGGATACTCTCCGAGATAACGGTCGAACGCTTCGATGACACGCGTCATGTCCTGGTTGTCGCCGCTCCGAAGTTGCAACCAGATTGCAGTCGACGCGTAATCCGGGGTCACCATGTGCCACAGGTCCTGCGGCCTGTGCGAAGACTGGTATTGCAGCAGCGTTTGCGCAACGGCCGGAACCGAATCCGGAATGCGGTAGTCCGATTCGTCGCCGCCGCGCAGCTCGCGATTGACCACTTTCACGACGTCGGGCAGTGCGTTGGTCTTGCCGACGAAGCCGGAATCCATGAGCGCTCCCTGCAGGCGGACGATCAGATGCAGCATGTCAGGGTCCTGGAAAACCCTGGCCGAGACCTGGGCTTCTTCCGTTGCCTCCATCAGGCTCGTCAGCGCGTCGATGGTGGCCGGTCCCGCCGCGTCAAATAAAGCGTCGTCCAGCGCGGCCAACAGGTCACCGTAATAGCGGTCCGGCTCTGCAGTGGATGCCGAGAGTTTCTCTCGGACCTCCGAAAGTCCGCTTTCGTCAACATACTGAAGGATTGCTTCGGCAGTAGCCTGAAAGTCTGCGATCGTGTCGCTCTCTTTTGTCGAGAGTACGAGGAACGCATCGTAAGTACCGGCAAAATGTTCGTTCAGAACGCGATCGGCAACGCGGATCGGGTGATTCGTCTTGAACCAGCGCACCGGGTTGTCGTTGATTTCGATACGGTAGACTCCGGCCACACTGACTGCGACCAGCAGTACAGCCATACCGGTAATGAGTTTACCGCGGGCGAAAGCAAAATGTCCGATGCGGCGCAGGGACCTCGCCAACAACGAGTCCACGAGCGGCGTTTTGCGTTTCGCTACCAGCTTCGCCAGTGCGGCCGGCTTGATCCGGACTATGTATGCGGGAATGAGCACTATGGTCAGCAGGAATGCCAGCATGATACCGAACGCGACAAAAGCGCCGAAAACCTGGACTGGCGGAATCGGCGTCGTCAGCAGCGAGAGGAATCCGACCGCAGAGGTCAGCGAAGTGAACAGCATCGGTTTGAAAAGGTGCGCAACGACCTCGGCGATCACCTCTTTGGGAGTTCTGCCCTCGCGATAGGAGTCGACAAATTCCGACATGATGTGCACGGAATCGACAACGGCGATGGGCATCAGGAATATCGGGATCATCGAGCTCATGATATGCACGGTGTATCCCATGCCTATCATGAGTCCCATGCTGACTATGACTGTCGCCATGGCGACCAGCATGGGCGCGATCACCAGCCGCGCGCTGCCGAAAAAGTACAGCATGAGCAGGAAGATCATCAGGCCGGCGAGCGGCGCCGAAATGCCCATCTGCACGAACATGTCATGTCCAAAAGTGTTCTCGGCTACGGGCAGACCCGTGATGTGATAGTCGTCTCCGGATTCGAGCTTGTCCGCCAGCTCGCGAATCTGCAGGGACAGCGGATAGCTCAGGTCCTTGCTCGTAATCGGAACGTAGATGGCCGCGGCTCGTCCGTCTCCCGATACCAGGGTGTCGTTCAACAAAGGCAGGCGTTTGACCTTGGCCCTGATGTCCAGCGCCTGCTGCTCCGTAACCGGTGCGCTTTTCATCATCCACTCGAAGCGAATCGTGCCGGGACCTTCCTGGGCGATGTTGTCAGACTCCGCCAGCGACATCAGGTCCGGTGCGATGACGCCGTCCAGTTCGAGTATCGACTGGCTGAGGCTGTGAAGTGCGGCCAGAGACCCCGGATTGAAAATGCCGTCTGCATGATCGTTGTTGACAATGCCAACGACGATCGCATCGTGCAGGGTAAACCGGTCTTCGACATCGTTGTGAAAAAGGCGGTCGGACTGGGTGTCCGGAAGCATGTTTTCCGGGTCCGTGTCGATCTCTAGGCGCATCATCATTGCGCCAAGCACGATCACAAGCAGCAGCACG
>CAYXKM010000002.1:0-4210 GCA_964465665.1 uncultured Woeseiaceae bacterium | reverse complement strand
AAGAAAGGCGATGAAATCCTCGGCAACGAGACTCGCGTCAAGGTCGTCAAGAACAAGGTGTCACCGCCATTCAAACAGGCGGAGTTCGAGATCCTTTACGGCGAAGGCATTTCGCGCGAAGGCGAGATCATCGATATTGGTGTTGCGCAGAACATCATAGAGAAATCCGGTTCCTGGTACAGCTACGGCAAGGATCGCATTGGTCAGGGCAAGGAGAATGCCCGTGAATACCTGAAAGCGAATCCCGACGTGGCAAAGGAAATCGAGGCCAAGATTCGCGCCAAGCTGCTCCCGCCCACGGCGGCAAGGAAACAAGAGGAAGCGGTCGCCAAGCAGGCCTAGATGTCGCAGGCGAACAAGTCCGTCAACGAGCTCAACGCCGATCTCTTCGCGCCGGAAGAGACCGGCGGTTGCGCAGACCCGAAGGAAGCACGCCGGAAAGCCATGGACTTCCTGGCGCGGCGCGAATACGGCCAGCGCGAACTGATCCGGAAACTCGAGACGGCCGGATACGATGCTGAGCTTGCCCTGCAGACGGTCGAGCAGTTGACCAGGGACGGGTTGCAGGATGACCGCCGATTCATCGAAGGCTTCGCGCAGTCCCGAATCAACCAGGGCAAGGGCCCGGTCCGGCTTCAAGCGGATCTTCGCCAACGGGGCATCGATACGCGGCTGATTGACGAGGTTATGCGGGAGCTATCTACAGACTGGCGTGCGCTGGCGCGGGAAGTGCGACAGAAGAAATTCGGTCCGGCTGTGCCTCGAAGCTTTGCGGAAAAGGCGAAGCAGATGCGTTTTCTTCAGTATCGCGGCTTTTCCCACGCGGAAATCGAGTCAGCCGTCGGCGATCGTGGTGATGATTACTAGTTACCAGTAAACTACCGGCCATTGATTTGGCCGGATCCATCCCGAAATCATCCCTTATGAAAAGCATGACCAGCAATGAGTTGCGGCGGGCGTTCCTCGAGTTTTTTCGAGAGCGCGGCCACGAGATCGTTTCGAGTTCTCCGCTCATCCCTGGCAATGATCCGACCCTGTTGTTCACCAACTCCGGCATGGTGCAATTCAAGGACGTATTTCTCGGCACCGACAAGCGCAAGTACAAGCGTGCAGTGACATCGCAGCGCTGCGTCCGCGCCGGCGGAAAACACAACGACCTCGAAAACGTCGGCTATACCGCAAGACATCACACTTTTTTCGAAATGCTGGGTAACTTCAGCTTTGGTGATTACTTCAAGGACGAAGCGATCCGGCTGGCGTGGGAGTTTCTGACGAAGGTTCTGCAGTTACCTCCCGGCAGGCTGTGGGTAACGGTCTACCGGGAGGACGACGAAGCAGCCGATATCTGGCTGAAAAAGATCAAGGTAGACCCCAAACGCTTTTCCCGCATGGGTATGAAAGACAATTTCTGGTCCATGGGAGATACCGGGCCCTGTGGACCGTGCAGCGAGATTTTTTACGACCACGGTCCCGGAATTGCCGGTGGACCGCCAGGATCGGCGGATGAGGACGGTGACCGCTATGTCGAGGTGTGGAACCTGGTGTTCATGCAGTTCGACCGGGCATCGAATGGCGAGATGACGCCGCTGCCGAGACCTTCGGTCGATACCGGCATGGGCCTCGAGCGTATTTCTGCGGTCATGCAGGGCGTACACAGCAATTACCAGATCGACCTGTTTGCCAATCTCATAGCCGCCGCGACCAAAGCGCTCGATGTGCGGAACGACGGCTCGAGTTCCCTGAACGTCATTGCCGACCATATTCGCGCCAGCTCGTTTTTGATCGTCGATGGCGTGCTGCCGGGCAACGAAGGTCGCGGTTACGTATTGCGCAGGATCATTCGCCGTGCCATCCGTCATGGCAAGAAACTCGGCGTTACCGGGAGCTTCCTTTACAAGCTGGTCAGGCCGCTGTGCAACGAGATGGGAGAGGCATACCCCGAGCTGCTGAAAGCCAAGGCGCACGTCGAGAAGGTTTTGAAAACAGAGGAAGAACGATTTGCCGAGACGCTTGACCAGGGCATCGAGATTCTCGAGGACGCGATCGCCGCTCTGAACGGCAAGATCATCCCGGGAGACGTCGTATTCCGACTCTATGACACGTACGGATTCCCGGTCGACCTGACGGCAGACATTGCGCGAGAGCGCGGCCTGACTATCGACGAAAAGGGCTTCGAGATCCAGATGTCGGTGCAACGCGATCGTGCGCGGGCTGCAAGCAAGTTCGGCGCCGCGGAAAGCGCTTCGATTCAGACCGAACTCAGCAGTGACTTTTCGGGCTACGACGGAACCGACGGTCAGTCAAGAATCACTGCGATTTTCAAAAACGGCCAGTCAGTCGAGAGCCTCAGTGGCGGGGATGATGCGGCTGTCGTGCTGCAATCGACGCCGTTCTATGCCGAGAGTGGCGGTCAGGTCGGCGACACCGGTGTACTCAAGTCGACGCATGGAACATTCGTCGTATCCGACACGCAGAAATCCGGCGGTGCCATTCTGCACTTTGGCAAAGTCCAAAGCGGGGCGCTGAAGACGAATGACGCTGTGCACACAATCGTCGACGCCGAAAGGCGACATGCCACCGTACTCAACCATTCAGCCACGCACCTCCTGCATGCGGCGTTGCGCAAGGTGCTCGGCGAGCATGTCACGCAAAAGGGTTCCCTGGTTGCACCGGATCGCCTGCGGTTCGATTTTTCGCACTACGAGGGCCTGAGCGCCGAACAATTGCAGGCGGTCGAAACCCTGGTGAATGACGAGATCCGGAAAAACACCGCCGCCGAGACGAAGCACATGCATTACAACGATGCCGTGGCTTCCGGCGCCATCGCGCTTTTTGGGGAAAAATACGGTGACGAGGTGCGTGTGCTTCGGTTGGGTGATTTTTCAGTCGAGCTTTGCGGCGGCACGCACGTAAGCCGTTCGGGAGATATCGGCCTGTTCAAGATCGTCTCCGAAAGCGGTGTGGCCTCCGGAGTACGCCGGATCGAAGCGCTGACCGGCAAGACTGCGTTGCGCTGGATCGATGCCAACGAGAGAAGCCTTGATGCAGTCGCGAGCCTGCTTAAGAGCCAGCGCGACCAGGTGGTGCCAAAGGTCGAGCAGTTGATCCGGCGCAGCAGGGAAATGGAGAAGGAGCTTGCGGCGATGCGCCAACAACTTGTGACCGGTGGATCGTCCAAGTCTGCAGAGAGCATCGTCGAGATCGATGGCATAAAGGTGCTGGCTGCACGCATGGACGGCGCGGACGCGAAAACCCTTCGCGATGCCGTAGACCGCTTCAAGGATCAGTTGCAAAGTGCCGTCATCGTTCTCGGCTCCGTCGATGACGGCAAAGTACGACTGGCCGCCGGTGTCACGCGCAACAATATAGAGCGGATCCAGGCCGGCGATGTCATCCGCCCTGTGGCAGAGCAGGTCGGCGGCAAAGGGGGCGGGCGGCCTGATTTCGCTCAGGCCGGTGGCAGCGATCCGCAGGCGCTGGATGCGGCGCTGGCCTCAGTGCCGGGTTGGGTTACGGAACATCTTCGTTAGACGCACGGTGCCGGGCATACCAGGGGTACCGAAGGGCGGCCAGCATCCCTCGGCCAGATCGTCTACAATTACTACGCTTCAGGCGCAGGGCAGGCGTAAAAATAAAGGGCGATGGCCCGACGAGGCAGGAGTAGGAAGTCATGCTGATCCTTACGCGACGCGCAGGAGAGACAGTGATGATTGGCAGCGACGTCACAATCACCGTTCTGGGAGTCAAGGGTAACCAGGTTCGTATCGGCATCAACGCCCCCAAGGACGTGGCGGTACACCGGGAAGAGATTTACGAGCGGATCCAGAGCGAAAAAACCAACCAGGGTGCCGGCACGTCGACTGAGCATAAGGACTAGGTGCCATTTCCGGCTTTACCTCTCGATTGACCGTCAGTAAGATGCACGTCCTTTCGCGGTGGCCGATCCTCCGCTGAGTACGAGAATTTGATCACGGGAGAGATGGCTGAGTGGTCGAAAGCGCACCCCTGCTAAGGGTGTAAAGGTTAATAGCCTTTCGAGGGTTCGAATCCCTCTCTCTCCGCCACCACATGGAATTTGCATGCACCGCGCTGGTAGCTCAGTTGGATAGAGTATCGGCCTACGAAGCCGGCGGTCGGGGGTTCGAATCCCTCCCAGCGCGCCACTCAATAAAAAGGGGACCCAACGGGTCCCCTTTTTATTGAGTAGTGA
>CAYXKM010000001.1:0-2471 GCA_964465665.1 uncultured Woeseiaceae bacterium | reverse complement strand
CCTGATGCCGATGGGGTTTGCGACCATTGCCGGTGGCATGACCACCACCATCGGCACCTCGACCAACCTGCTGGTGGTCGCGGTCGCGGCTGACCTGGGCGTCGCACAGCTCAAAATGTTCGATTTCTTCGTTCCCGGCGTGGTGACGGCGCTCGTTGCGATCCTGTTCCTGTGGCTCGTGGCGCCGCGACTGCTGCCGGACAGGAAGCCCCAGTCGACGGAAAATACACCGAGACTTTACCTCGCGGCGTTGACACTCACCGACAGTGGAACCCTGATCGACAAAGCACTGAGTGAAGTGCGCATGCTCCTGGCCTCCGACCTGCGCATCGAACGCATCGTGCGCGGCGGCACGATCGAACTGGTGCGACTGCCCAATGTGCGCTTGCGCGAAGGCGACGTTGTGCACGTGAGCGGGCATGCAGAAGCCATCACCAGCGCGCAAAAGCTGTTCAGTGATTCACTGGAAATCGACAAAACCGTACACCCGTCGAATCAGCGGCTGGCCGAAATTGTGCTCACCCGGGAATCGCCGCTCGTCAACCGGCATCTCAGTGAGGTGACCGGCTTCATGCCCGGGACGTTGTTGCCGGTCGGCATACACAGGCCGGGCCGAACCAGTTTCGAGAAAATCAAGCACGACGAAGACCTGTCGCTGCGGGTCGGCGATATCCTGCTGATACAGGGTGACCGCAAGTACATCCGTGCACTCGCCAAGCGCCCGAACATGCTGGTCCTTGATCGCAATATACACGTACCCCGGCAATCCAAAGCCAGCGCCGCCCTCACGATCATGGGACTGGTCGTCGTGGGTGCCGCACTGAGCTTGCTGCCTATTTCTGCCGCCGCGCTGTTCGGCGTGCTGGCAATGCTGGCGACACGATGCCTCGCCTGGGACGAACTCTGGTCGTCGCTGAACGTCCGCGTGATTCTGCTAATCGTGACAAGTCTCGCGCTCGGCGCAGCACTCACCGTGACCGGGGCCGACAGGCTGGTGGCACACGCATTCGTCGCCGTTGTGGACGGCATGCCACCCTGGGTGATACTCAGCGGATTATTGCTGTTGACAGCTATGCTCACGGAGATCATGACTAACAATGCGGTCGCAATCATCTGGACACCGATTGCCATCAGCATGGCGCGCGAACTCGGGCTTCCCGAAATGCCGTTCCTGCTGGCCGTGCTGTTCGGCGCCAACATGAGTTTCATTACACCGATCGGCTATCAGACAAATCTCCTGATCTTCAGCGCCGGCGGATACCAGTTCTCCGATTTCTTCCGCGTCGGCATTCCCTTGCAGGTTGTATTGTGGCTGACGACGTCGGTAATCCTGACGTGGTTGTACCTCTGATTCGCCGCAACACTGCGATTTTACGTATTCACGACCAGCCGCAAGTCGCGTACGTATATCGTTGTTTTTCCAACACAATGATTTTGTCACATTTCGAATTGTGATCCCGGACGATGATTCTCACCGGAAACTGGGTTAGCCTGACGCTGCCGAAAGTCCGTTGACGGAGGCCTGAATTGCGACTTCTGTTATACGCGCTGATTGCGTCCCTGGTAGGCACCTGCTCATACCCGCCGCCGATGATCGACCAGATTCTGGAACTGGGCGAGCTTCGCGTGGTGACGCGCAATACGCCCACTTCTTTTTTCGTCGGTCCGGACGGACCGGCGGGGCCCGAGTATGACCTCGTGCGCGATTTCGCCGACGAGCTCGGCGTCACGCTGGTCACCGAAACCGTCGACAGTGTTTCGGAGATTCTGCCGAGGCTGATCGACGGCACGGTGCATATGGCGGCGGCCGGATTGTCGATGACGGAATCGAGGCGCCGCTTCGTGAACTTCGGCCATCCGAATAACAGCGTCGACATGCACCTCATTTACAAACTTGGTACGGGCAGACCGCGGTCCATCGTGGACCTGGTCGGCCGCTCCATCGAGGTCGTCGCCGGCAGCAGCCATTCCGAGATGATGGCATCCCTGGCCGAAGTGTATCCGGGTCTCGAATGGTCGGAGAACGCCGACGTCGAGGTGGTCGATTTGCTGCAGAAAGTCGCCAACGGCGAGCTCGATTTCACCATCGCCGACAGTACCGAGTTCAATATCCAGCGTCATTTCTATCCCGACCTTCGGGTAGCGCTCGACCTCGATGTAGGCGACCCGATTGCCTGGGCATTCAGGAAAGGCGACGGCGACAGCCTGCTCATGCGTGCCGACGAATACCTGATTGGTGCCAGCCGCTCGGGTTTTCTCGCGCAGGTCAACGACCGGTATTTCGGCCACACCGCGAAGTTCGACTACGTCGGAACACGGGCATTCCTCAGGCATTTCGACAGCCGGCTGCCGCGATATCGTCCTATGTTCGAGGATGCCGGCGACCAGTGGGGCATCGACTGGCGCCTGCTCGCCGCAGTCGGATACCAGGAATCACACTGGCGCTCGCACGCGGTTTCACCCACCGGCGT